>CAKOLW010000008.1 GCA_934096405.1 uncultured Bacilli bacterium | reverse complement strand
GAAGTATTACCAAAATCAGATACACAAGAAGATACAATACTAACATATAGTACAACAATATCAGGAAGAACAACACAGGAATATACAATAGAAGTAAAGTTTAAAGAAGAAGATAGAAACCAATATGAAGATATGGGTAAAGTAGTAACAGGTAAAATATTCATTGAAGAAGGAACAGAAAATATATATGCTGGTTATAAAAAAGGTACCTTAGGTTACCAAATAATGGGAGATAATCCAGCAAGAAAGACTAGGAGTAATAACAATAATGGCACAAATGACTTTGCAACACCTTTAACTACAAATACAACAGAAACATTATTTACTTCAACAGAAAGTATAACAGGTATAACAACTTCGCCTAAAGAAGTATATTACTATGCGGGAAATACAACAAACAACTGGGTAAAGTTTGGAGGATTCTACTGGAGAATAATAAGAACAAACCATGATGGAAGTATAAGACTACTTTATGTAGGAACAAGTCATGACATAACTACTGGAAATATAGGAGAAAGTGCATTTAATACAAACTATTATAGTCCAAAATATGTAGGGTACAAATATGGAGAAGATGATAGTACCTTAGATGGTATAAGAGCTAATACAACAGATAGTACAATAAAAACATATATAGATACATGGTATCAAAACAACATAACAAATTATGATAAATATATAAGTAAAACTGCAGTTTATTGTAATGACAGAAGTGAAGAAACAAAAGGTTCATATACAACATCGAATACACGATTTAATTTTGCATCATATAAAAGATTATATACAGATAAAACACCAACATATAATTGCAATAATATAAAAGATGCATTCAGTGTAGAAAATAAAAGTGCGAAACTAGATTACCCAATAGCATTAATGACAGCAGATGAAATGGCTTTTGCAGGAGTAGTAGCATATCAAACAATTAGTACACCATATGCATGGTTTATAAGCAATAGTTCTGGAACACAAGTATCAAGTAATTGGTGGTCCTTGTCGCCTATCTTCTGGGATGATAACCTTGCGAACGAGTGGGATTGGTATTCCGGCGTTGCGAACTTGAACAACCGCAGCGTGTACAACGCGTATGCTGTTCGCCCTGTCATTTCTCTGAAATCTTGTACTCTATATGGTACGGGTGATGGAATAGCCGAAAATCCATATACAATATTGGAAACAGAGAGTGGATGTTAGATGATTATGTAGAATAGGCTTAGGACTAGATTAATTAAAATTAGAATTAGTTTGTTTTTGAGGATTAGTTTAATGTTTAAGTTGTAATCACTTAGTATACTTAATGCTTGAGTGATGATTGATAAACCCGAGAACATTAAACTAGTGGAAATTAATATAAATTTTAAATTAGTATTTATAGATAAAATACTAATTTTTTTTATACCACTTGTCATTTCTAGTAATGAAGCTATTATACTTTGAATTAATGGATTCAACTTTATATAATTAAATATAATATTGCTTAATAAAATAAATAATACTATAGTACCTAGTATAACTAAAAGAGTATTTATATTTTTTAAAATAGATTCTTTTAATAGATTAGGAAATGCTAGTTGATTAGTGTTTATTGTAATATTTTTTCTTTCTAATTTATTATAATAATAAATATAAAGTACTAGATTTGAGAGATAAATATTAATTAATAAAATAATACCTAATTTAGTGTTATTCATCATAATAGTGCCTACAGTACCAATAACAAACATTGGATTAGGAAAGAATGTTATACTTAATAATATTTCTGCATCATGTGTACTTATTTGATTATTATCCAATAGATTACTAATATATTTTGCATTACTAGGTAAACCAGAAATCATACTCATTAAAATAATATAACTATATTTAAATTTAAATATTTTACTTAAATAATAAATATAATTATAATTTATTAAAATGTCTGCTAGTAAAAAGAATGGAAATAAACTTACGAAAATATTATTTATAAATATATCTAAACTTGCATTAACTGAGTCTATTATTATATTAGGATTACTTATAAATAAATATATAAAAAGACTGCTTAACATAAATATTAATACTTTTTTAGTTTTATTTAACATAAATATCACACCTTTGTGTTATAATTATTAATGGAGAGTAAAAATGACTAATAAAGTATATGATAAAATTAAGAAATTTATAAAAAATAATTATAAAATATTGATAGTATATAGTATTTTAATATTTTTATTTACATTTAAATTAGATTATGAAATATATACACCTGGTGGATTAAGTGATTTAAACGATAGAATAGAAATAGATAATGAATATAAAAATAAAGGAACTTTTAATTTAACTTATGTAAATGCTAAGAAAGGTATTATTCCATTTGTACTTTTAAGTAAAGTTATACCTAGTTGGGATTTAATTAGTTTAGATGATGAAAGAATAGAAAATGAAGACTATGAAGATATACTAAAAAGAGGACAAATAGATTTAGAAAATGTTAATGAAATAGCTATTAAAGTTGCATTTGATTATGCTAAAGAGCCTTATAAAATTGATAAAAACGATTTAACTGTATACTATGTATTTGAAAGTGCCAAGACAGATTTAAAAGTTGGAGATATAATTAAAAAAGTTGATGGTAAAAGTATTAGTACTTTTGAAGATTTAACAAATATTATAAATGAACATGAAGTAAGTGATACTCTAGAATTTAGTGTAATAAATAATGGAAAAGAAAAGATTAAGACTGGTACTATTTATGAGAGTGATGGAAAAAAAATAATTGGAATGTATTTAGTAAACGCTATTAAAGTTAGTACTGATAGAACTATTAAATTTAATTATAGTGATAATGAAAGTGGTGCTTCTGGTGGACTAATGAGTACTTTAGAAATATATAATAGTATAGTGAAAGAAGATATTACTAAAGGTAAAACTATCGCTGGCACTGGTACAATGAATCTTGATGGTTCAGTCGGAGAAATAGGTGGAGTTAAATATAAATTGAGTGGTGCTGTTAAAAATAAGGCAGATGTATTTATAGTACCAGCTGGAAATTATGAAGAAGCAGAAGCATTAGTAAAAGAAAATAATTATAAAATAAAATTAATTAAAGCAGAAACTTTTGAAGGAGTTTTAGAAAGTTTAAAGAATATATAGGAGAGTATTTATGGATATTTATGAATTAAGTGAAGCAATGGACGCGTTAAGAAGTGATGATGTTACATTTTATGTTCATCTAACTGAAATTGATAAAGGAGATAAAATAAATGATAATGGAATTATTTTAGAAGATAATAGACTATTTAGTGCAGTTAATCCATTAGAAGAAAGCTTTTATTTAGATCCTGAAGGATATGTAACTAATAAATTAGGTAGTCCTCAAACAAGAAATAAAGATTTAATGGTAATCGTGGCAAGTATGATAGGAGAAGAAAATACATTAGTAAAAAAGCATGGAAATATGTATGTAATACCTAAAGAAAATATAGTTGGATATCTAAACTTACATAATAATACATTTACTAATAATGAAAATTCAGAATATGATATTAATTCTTACACTTTGTGATAGATATTTTTAAATAAAACTGGTATAATTATGTAGGAGTTGGAATTATGAAGAAAACGAGAAGTGAATTAAGAGAAAATATTATGACTATTCTATATCAAATCAATGTATATAGAAGTGAAAATATGGAATATGAATTAGAAAGTGTTTTAGAAGAAAATAAAGCTAATGAAGATAAATTTATATTAGAAATAGTTAATGGTGTTTTAAATCATGAAAGTGAATTAGATGAATTAATTAATAAATATATGAAAGATTGGACAATATCTAGATTAGGAAATATCGATAAAGCAATATTTAGAATGAGTACATATGAATTATTATATACAAATACACCACATGTTGTTAGTATAAATGAAGGCATAGAATTATCTAAAAAATATAGTGATGAAAAAGTAACTAAAATGCTTAATGCTGTTTTAGATAATATTCGTGATGGAGAACTTAATGAATAGAGATATCTATTTGAGTGTAAGTGATGTAAATAATTATATTAAAACCGTCTTGGATAGAGACGAGTTTTTGTCTTATGTTCATGTTAAAGGCGAAATAAGTAATTTAAAGTTTCATACTAGAGGGCACTTATATTTTAGTTTAAAAGATGAAAATAGTAAGATTAATGCTGTTATGTTTAATTATAAAAACTATGGATTAGATTTTGTTCCTAAGGATGGAATGAGTGTTGATGTTAAAGGTAAAATTAGTGTATTTGTGTCTGGTGGAAATTATCAGATAACTGTTACTGATATGAAAGAAGATGGAGTAGGTAACTTATATATTTTATTTGAAGAGTTAAAGAAAAAACTGGCAAGTGAAGGATTATTTGATCCAAATATTAAAAAGAAATTACCTAGAATACCTAAAAAAGTTGGAGTAATTACTGCGTCTACTGGAGCGGCTGTTAAAGATATAATAAGCACAATTAACAGAAGATTTCCTTTAACTGAAATAATTTTATTTCCTACATTAGTACAAGGAGAAGGAGCTAAAGAAAATATTGTTAGAATGCTTAAAAAGGCTGATGAAAGTGATGTAGATGTAATTATTTTAGGTAGAGGTGGAGGATCTATTGAAGACTTATGGGCCTTTAATGAAGAAATAGTGGCTAGACAAATATATATGACAAACAAGCCTGTAGTAAGTGCTGTTGGCCATGAGATAGATTATACAATAAGTGATTTTGTAGCAGACCTAAGAGCACCTACACCTACCGCAGCAGCTGAATTAGTTGTTCCAAATAAATTAGAAATTATTAGGTATTTAAATGATTATAAAGCAAGAATAGTTAGTGTTATAACTAAGAAACTCTCAAAATATGAAGAAGTTTTAGATAAATATAAAAATAATTATATTTTAAATAATCCTACAAATATGTATCAAAGTGAAGAACAAAAACTAGATAATTTAATAGAAAAATTAAATAGAAATATTAGTTATGACTTGGAAAGAAAACAAACAATGTTAGATAATTTAAAAACTAAATTAGAACTGTTAAATCCTTTGAATATACTAGAAAAAGGGTATTCTGTTACTACTTGTAATGGCGTAATAGTTAAGAGTGTTAAAGATATTAAAACAGGAGATACATTAACTACTAAAATGAGTGATGGAAGTGTAGATAGTATTGTGAAATAGTTTTTGACAAGTGAACTATTTTATGATAAGATTATATTGTAATTCGGGATTACCTAGTGTAATCATGGATTTCAGATTCTGGAACTTTATGTTCATGGAAACCGCTCGCACATGTGAGCCTGTCAATATAACTTGTCATTAATTTAGTGACAAGTTTTCTTTAAAAAATATTTATAAAACGCAAACAATATATTGACAAACATTTATACTTATGTTAACATTGGTATAGGTGATGAAAATGAATGTAAACAACAAAAAATTAAATCTAGCTTTTAAAAATTTTAAAGAAACATGTTTATCAAATAATAAAAAATTTATTCATTTGGATGAATGGCTTTATATAGAATCCAGATTATTTAAATCTGAGTTAGAAATTAAACCTAAAATATTTGTGAAATACAATATAGGAGATATTGTTAAAATAGAATATGGTGTAGGAATAGGAAGTGAAATATCAAACAGACACTTTGGAGTTGTTGTATCATCAAATGATAATGTAAGAAATGATAGTATAATTATTGTCCCATTAACATCTAAACCTGGAAATGGTAAAATTATGATTGGATTTCCTATATTAGAAAAATATGTTGACATTATTAATTTAAATTTTTTAGAAATGAAATCTTTAAATATTAAAAATGTTAAAAAAATACAAAATTTGATAGATGAGGTAGATAAGGTTTTATGCGCTTCATATGTAAATGTTTCACAAATAAGGGCTATAAGTAAGAATAGAATAATTTCAATTAGTAAAAATGATAAGTTATCAAACTATAAATTATCTGATGATAAACTAAAAATGATTTTTAAAAGATTAAATAATATTTTAGGGTTTTAAAAATTATTAGTTGACAATTATATCGATGATATGATAGAATTATATCATGATTCAGGTTACCTAGTGTAATCTAGAATTGCAGATTTTGAACATTATGTTCATGGAAACCGCTCGCTCATGCGAGCCTGTCAATATAACTTGTCACTAATTTAGTGGCAAGTTTTTATTTATATAAAAGAAAGGTTGAAAATATATGGAAAAAGAAATGACTTTTGAAAGTGCTTTATTAAGCTTAGAAACAATTATTAGAGAATTAGAAAAGGGAGAAGTTCCACTAGATGATATGGTTAAAAAATATACTGAAGCTATGGAATATGTTAAATTCTGTTCTGATAAACTTAAGAATGCTACTGAAACAGTTAATAAAATACTTAATAGTGATGGTTCTTTAAGTGATTTTAATACAGAAAATTAGTAAAAAGCTACCAAGTAAATAATTGGTAGCTTTTTTATTTATATAAGGTTAATACTATTACTAGAGGTGTATTATGAAAAAATTATTTATGATGTTAGTTATACTTATTAGTCCTCTTTATTTAATGGCATATTCTGAAAAAGTTATACCTGGTGGAGAGAATATAGGTATTGAAATAGAAACTAATGGTCTTGTAGTAGTTGGCTTTTACAAAGTAGAAGGAACTTATATTGGAGAAGAAAATCTTAAAGTTGGAGATACTATATTAGAAATAGAAAATACTAGTATTAATTCTATAAATGAAATGTCTGACTTAATAAGTAAAAATATTAAAGATGATATGGTAAATATAACAATAAAAAGAAATAATAAAGTAATGAATACAAAGTTAAAACTTATTATGGTTGATGGTATATATAAAACTGGATTATATGTAAAAGAAAAAGTTACTGGAATAGGTACTATAACATATATAGATCCTATCACTAAAGTATATGGTGCTTTAGGACATGAAATAATGATGAATGAAACTAATAATAATGTTGAAGTTAAAAAAGGTACTATTTATGAATCTTTTGTAAGTGGTATTGATAGAAGTATTAATGGAAGAGTTGGTAGTAAAAATGCGAGTATAAATTATAATAGAAAACTTGGTACAATATTAGAAAACACTAAAATAGGTATTTATGGTAATGTAGATAATATTCCTGATAAAGATTTAATTGATGTTGGTATGTGGGAAGACATAACTTTAGGAGAAGCTTATATCTTAACTGATACAGGTGGAGGTAATATAAATAAATATAAAATTAATATAACTAATTTAAATCCTAAATATATTGATACTAATAAATCCATATCATTTGAAGTAACGGATGAAAACCTATTAGAATTAAGTGGTGGTATTGTACAAGGAATGAGTGGAAGTCCAATTATACAAAATAATAAATTAATCGGAGCAGTAACGCATGTTGTTATAGATGAGGTAAATAAAGGATATGCTGTATTTATAAGAACAATGTTAGAAGAAGGAGATGAGTAATCTTCTTTTCTTTTGCTACAGAGCGTTGCTAGTAATAATTAGGGTTATATAGTATAATTTGTAATTGAAAGGAGTGATATTGTGACACTAGGAAGTAAAATTAAAAATTCAAGAAAGAGATTAGGCATTTCTCAAGATTAACTAGCTGAGATTATGAATGTGTCAAGACAAGCTATTACTAAATGGGAAAGTGATTCTGGTATACCTGATATAAGTAATTTACAGGCTTTATCAAAGTTATTTGGAGTTTCTGTAGATTATTTACTTAGTAATGAAAGTTTACCACAAGTAACATTAAATATTACACTTGATAAAAGTAAATATAAAAATAAACTTACTTCATATCATGAAATACTAAAAGAATATTATGATGAACCATGGGAAATCTATGTATTAACTGTTTCTAATAAATTAAATAAATTAGAAGGTACATTAGATATTCTAAGTGGTGGTGGTGATGGTTTAATCAAGGATGCTAGTGATTTATCCCCATACTATTTAGTAATTAAAGATGAGATAAAATTACTAATTAATATAAAAGATTGGAAATTATTAGTAGTAGAATTACCAAGTGACATTAATACTAATAAATTTACATACGACAATAAAGTATTTAGAAACTCAGGATTGCTTAAATTAAAAAAAATAACACTAAATAAATAGTGTTTTTTCTTTACACTTTTGTCTATCTAAAATTGAATTAATCTTATAACTAATATATAATAGTTATTGAGGTATTAAAATGAAAGAAGAAATAATAAATAGTTTAAGTGAAGAACTTAATATAAGTAAAAATAGAATAATTAAAACATTAGAATTATTAGAAAGTGGATGTACTATTCCATTTATCGCAAGATATAGAAAAGAAGTAACTGAAAACTTAAATGAAGAACAAATTAAATCTATAAGTGATGAATATAAAAAAGGATTAAACTTATTAGAAAGAAAAGAAGCAGTTATAGGTCTAATAGATGAAAAAGGACTACTTACTGATGAATTAAGGACTAATATAATGAATGCTAGTAAACTTAGTGAAGTAGAAGATTTATATAGACCTTTTAAAGAAAAGAAAAAGACTAAAGCTAGTGAAGCAATTAAAATGGGATTAGAGCCTCTTGCTAAAAAGATTATGTCATTTCCAACTAAAGGCTCATTAGAAAACCTTGCTAGCGGATATAATATGGAAGTTAGTGTTGCTTTAGAAAATGCAGGTTATATAATAAGTGAATGGATTAGTGATAATGCATATTATAGAAAATGGATAAGAAATTATATTTATAATAATGGTGTAATTAAAACTAAAGTAAAAAAAGATAATACTGATACTAATAAAACTTATGAAATGTATTATGACTTTAGTGAAAGTATTAAATATTTAAAACATTATAGATGTTTAGCAATTAATCGTGCAGAAAAAGAAAAGATTATTACTGTAAGTATTGATTATGATACAGATAAAATTATAGAATTTTTAAATAACAAAATAATTAAGAATAAAGATTCATATGTAGTAGAGGTAGTTAATAATGCTATTAAGGACTCTCTAAAAAGACTTATATTACCTAGTATTGAAAGAGAAATACGTAGTGAAAAGACAGAAATGAGTGAAGAAAGAGCTATAAAGACATTCCAAAATAATTTAGAAAATTTACTTTTAACTAGACCTATTAAAGGAAGAAGAGTATTAGGCTTTGATCCAGCATTTAGAACAGGTTGTAAACTTGCAGTTATAGATGAATTAGGTAACTTATTAGATATAGAAGTAATATACCCAAATGAGCCTAAGAATGACCTCGTAGGTAGTGCTAAAGTATTAAGAACACTTATAGATAAATATAATATTAAATTAATTGCCATAGGGAATGGTACGGCCTCTAGAGAAAGTGAAGCTTTTGTATCATCTACAATTAAAGGACTTGATGTTAAATATACTATAGTAAGTGAAGCAGGAGCAAGTATTTATTCTGCTAGTAAACTTGCTATTGAAGAATTTCCAGACTTAACTGTTGAAAAAAGAAGTGCTATTAGTATAGGTAGACGTATTCAAGATCCATTATCAGAACTAGTTAAAATAGATGCTAAAAGTATTGGTGTTGGTGAATATCAATATGATGTTAATCAAAAAGAACTAAGTGAATCACTAGATTATTCTGTTATGAAAATAGTTAATAAAGTTGGAGTAAATATTAATACAGCTAGTAAAAGCATTCTTAAATACATAAGTGGACTTAATAAAAAAGCAATAGATGCAATAATGGACTATAAAACTAAGAATAATTTTAAAACTAGAGAATCATTAAAAGATTTAAAGGGCATAACTGATAAACAATATGAACAAGCAGTAGGCTTTTTAAGAATACCTAACGGAGTAAATCCTTTAGATAATACTGGAATACATCCTGATAATTATAAAGATGCTAAAGTTATATTAGATTATTTAAATTTAGATGAAAAAGATATCCAAACAGATAGATTTAAAGAAGTTTTAGAGAATACTAATCATGAAGAGATTTCTAAAAATACTAATATAAGCATATATTTAGTTGATGATATAATTAAGGAATTAAAAAGTCCTGGACTTGATCCAAGAGATGAATTAGAGTCTCCTATATTAAAAAGTGATATTTTAAAGATAGAAGACTTAAGAGTAGGTATGGAATTAGAAGGTACTGTAAGAAATGTTGCTTCTTTTGGAGCATTTATAGATATAGGACTTCATGATGATGCACTTATACATATTTCTAAGATGAGTAAAACATTCGTTAAAGATCCTAACGAAGTATTAAGTGTTGGAGAAATAGTAAAGTGTTATGTAGATAAAATTGATTTAGACAAGCAAAAGGTTAATCTAAGCTTAATTAAGGAGTAAATATGAATGATTATAAAATACCAAATCATGTAGGAATTATACTTGATGGTAATGGAAGATGGGCAAAAGAAAAAGGTTTAAAAAGAAGTGAAGGACATAGAAAAGGGGCAGATAATTTAATTAAATTAACTAAGTATGCTTTTAGAAAAGGAGTTAATGTTTTTAGTGTATTTGCTTTTTCTACAGAGAATTTTAGAAGAAGTGATGAAGAAGTAAATTATTTAATGAAGCTTTTTACTAATGAGTTTAGAAAATATATTGATGAATTTAATGAGAATAATATAAAAGTCGTATTTTCAGGTAGAAAAGAGCCTCTTAAAGATGCAGTATATGATTCAATGCAAGAATTAGCTAATATGACTAAGGATAATACTGGTAAAATATTTAATATATGTTTAAATTATGGTGGAAGAGCAGAAATAATAGATACAACTAAAAAATTAGTTAATGCCACTCTTAAAGGAATAATTAATGTAGAAGATATTACAGAAGAATTATTTAAAGAAAACTTGTATAATGATTTACCTGATATAGATTTTCTTATTAGAACAAGTGGAGAGGTTAGAGTATCTAACTTTATGTTATATCAACTAGCATATGCAGAAATGTATTTTCCTAAGGTTTATTTTCCTGATTTTAATGAATCAGAATTTGATAAATCTTTAGATGTATATAATAAAAGAGATAGAAGATTTGGAGGAATAAGTGAGAATGAATAATTCTTGCTTTTTATATAAAAAAAGATAGTTCTAAGACTATCTATAAAATCATACTTAATAAACCACCAACACTACTTGCAATTAAAACTAAAACAAGTAACCAAATTAGTACTTTAAGTACTTTTTTCTTTGTTTTCTTTTTCATTTACTAATTCACCTAAAATAATTATACAAAATATTTCATAAAAAAGAAATACCTTAATATACTTTACTATGAAAAAATTAATTGATAAAAGAATTATAAAAACATTAGTAATAGTATTTATATTAGGTTTTATTGGAGGTATTTTGTTTCTAATCTTAACTAATAAATTAGATAAACTAATTATTAAAAATGAGATAGAAGAATATTTTAATTTATTTAAAGATAATAAAATAGTAGGATTAGATAATTTAATAAATAGTTTTAAGAATAATATAACTTATATAACTATCATATTAGTATCCAATATAGTATTTGTATTATGTCCTTTAACTTATTTTGTTAATTTCTATAAAGGTTTTCTTATAGGATTTTTGATGTCTAGTATTATACTTACTTTTAAATTTAAAGGTATATTCTATAGTTTATTGGTACTTATACCTCATCAACTTATTATGAATCTACTTATAATTATATATTCTAGCATTATGATAAAGTTTGCATTTAAATTATTTAATGCATATAAAAACAAAGAAAATATTAATATCAGATTATTTACTGAAAAGATATTAATACTTTTTATGGGAGCTTTATTTATTACATTAATTTCTTCTTTATTAGAAATATACCTTAATTCAATTATTATGAGACTCGTTATATAGACATTTTGTACAAAATATTGTATAATAGCAAGTATTAAAGGTGATTGAAATGAAAGTTGTAGTAGGTATGAGTGGAGGAGTAGATAGTGCTGTTTCTGCTTATTTATTAGATAAAGAAGGATATGAAGTTATTGGTTTATTTATGAAAAACTGGGATTCTAATATTAATAGTGATCCTGAAGGTATAACTGATGGTATATGTCCTCAAGAACAAGACTTTATAGATGCTAAAAAAGTATGTGATTATATAGGTATACCTCTTTATAGAGTTGATTTTATTAAAGAATATTGGGATACAGTATTTTCATATTTTTTAAGTGAACTAAAAAAAGGTAGAACTCCTAATCCGGATATTATGTGTAATAAATATATTAAATTTGATTTATTTAAGAAAGAAGCTAAAAAATTAGGTGCTGATTTAATTGCGACTGGACATTATGCAAGACATGTTGGCAATAAAATATTAAGAGGAGTAGATAATAACAAAGATCAAACTTATTTCTTAAGTCAAGTAAAAAGAGATGAATTTAAAGATATATTATTTCCAGTTGGAGATTATACAAAACCTGAGGTTAGAGAAATAGCCATTAAGGCAAATCTACCAGTAGCGACTAAAAAAGATTCAACAGGCATATGCTTTATTGGGGAAAGACATTACCAACAATTTGTAGAAAACTATCTTAAAGGAAAAGAAGGAGAGATAGTAGATATAGATACACTTAAAGTTATTGGCAAACATAAAGGTTTATTTAACTATACTATCGGGCAAAGAAGAAATGTTGGTCTTTCTGGAGATGAAAAAAGACATTATGTATGTGGTAAAGATACTGAAAAGAATATACTTTATGTTGCTTTTGGAGATGATAATAAGTATTTAATGACTGATGAAGCAATTATAAGTGACATGAATTATATTAGTGATTTAAAGCCTACTTTTGCAACTTGTAAATTTAGATATCGTGGTGAAGATATACCTGTCACTATCGAATATTTAGAAGATAATAAAGTTAGACTTTTATATGAAGGTGGCGCTAAAGCTGTTACACCGGGACAAGCTTGTGTAATATACTTAGGTAGTGAAATGATCGCAGGCGGTATAATCGAAACTGTCAAAAAAGATGGCAAAAAGTTATGGTATTTGTAAGGGGAAAATGTTGAATGCAAAAATCTAAAATTGAAGAGATGTTTTTAATATATTTAAATAAATATTCTAGAGTAATACATTATAAATATAAAAAGTATAATGAACAAACAATTGAATCTACCTTATTTAATAGAGTTCTTAATTATACTGAATCATATAAAGAAGATAAGAATAGTTTAATATTACCTGATGAAGAAATTATGTCATATGATAAAACTATAATTGTTGAATATGATGTTGTGGTAATACCTGAAATATGTATTAAAATGAATAGTAAATATCATTTAGATTATTTACTTACTAATGAAATATTAGAAAGTGTAATAAGAAATCAAGGATTCACTAAATCATATGAATTAAAAAGAATACCATATTTAAGAAAATATTAATGACAACATAAAATGAGTTTGATATAATTTAGCTAGAAAGGATGAAGTTATGGAAGTTTGGATTTGGCTTGGAATAATAGTTATTTTAAGTATTATTGAAGCTGTTACAGTTGAATTAGTATCTGTTTGGTTTATTGCATCAGCTATAGTAAGTTTAATATTACAAGTATTAGGGATTGACTTTAAATTATGTTTTATTATATTTGTTTTACTTGGTATAGTGTTAATGATAACAACAAGAAAATATCTTTTAAAACTTTTGCAAGTTAAGAAAACAAGTACTAATATCGATAGAATAATAGGAATGAAAGCATTGGTTACTAAAGATATTAAAGATGTTGGAGAAGTAAAAGTTGACGGAAAAATATGGACAGCAGTTTCAGATGATGCTTTAAGTGCTGGAGATTATGCAAAAATATTAGAAATTAATAGTACAAAATTAAAAGTAGAGAAATGGAGTGATAAATAATGACATTAGTAATTATTATATTAATTATAGTAGGAATTTTGGTTATACCAAATATTAAAATTGTACCACAAGCAAAAAGATATGTTATAGAAAGATTAGGAAGTTATTATACTACATGGGAAAATGGATTACATGTTAAGTTACCATTTATAGATAAAATATCAAATACAGTTAGTGTTAAAGAACAAGTACTTGACTTTGCACCACAACCAGTTATAACAAAAGATAATGTAACAATGCAAATTGATACTGTTGTATATTTACAAGTTACTGATTCTAAATTATATACTTATGGAGTGGAACATCCAATTGCCGCGATTGAAACATTAACAGCAACTACATTAAGAAATATTATTGGTGAATTAGAGTTAGACCAAACTTTAACATCAAGAGATATAATTAATTCTAAGATGAGAATTATATTAGATGAAGCTACAGATCCATGGGGAATTAAAGTAAATAGAGTTGAAGTTAAAAATATACTACCTCCTCATGACATACAAGAAGCAATGGAAAAACAAATGCGTGCAGAACGTGAAAGAAGAGAAAAAATTCTTCAAGCTGAAGGTGAAAAGAAATCAAGCATTTTATTAGCCGAAGGAGAAAAAGAAAGTGCAATCTTAAAGGCAGAAGCTAAAAAAGAAGCACAAATAAAAATTGCCGAAGGTGAAGCAGAAGCTTTATTAAAACTTAAAGAAGCAGAAGCAAAAGGAATAGAACTATTAAAAGAAGCAAGTGCTGATAAATCTGTAATTGCTCTTAAATCTCTAGAAGCTTTAGCTAAAGTAGCAGATGGTAATGCGACTAAAATAATTATACCAAGCGAGTTGTCTAATATAGCTTCTATACTATCAATATTTGAAGATACAAAATCTAAAGAAAAGAATAAGTAAATACACTGAAAATAAAGTGTATTTTTCTTTAAATTTAACTTTACCATCAATTTACACTTGACCTGTAAAATTAGTTGTTTTATAATGGATATATAGAGAGTAGGAGAGAGATTAAGACATGAAAAACTTAAATGAATTATTACAAGAATTAGGAATAAGTAAAGTTAAATTAGCTAAATACTTAGGAGTATCTAGACAAATGATATATAATTATCTAGAATTAGATAGTTTAAACAAATGGCCAAAGGAAAAGAAAATATTATTATTTAAATTATTAAATATACAAGATGGTTCAGAAGAATCTATATCTAAAATTAAAGTAACAGCAGAATATTTAGAGGATGTAGAAGATAGATTAAATCAAAATCTAAAACCACAAAACAATGCTGATAGTTATTTCGATTTAAAGAATTTAACTAAAGAAGAACAAACATTAGTAAATGATTTGATTTATCTAATTAAAGATAAGTTTACTGAAGAAAAAAATAAAAATACTTATTATGAATTTTTATATTTATACCATATATTACAATCAGTAGATAATATACCAGAAATTAAATATATCTTTGCATATTTATCAAAAACAACTGGATTTACTGATCCTATGGAATTTAAATTTGATGAAACAGCACAATTTATATTAGAAAGTATTATTTTTACAGCTATGAACTTATATACAAATGGTGGAGCAACTAAGAGTAAATTAATTGCATCTCATGAAAGATTTGTTAAAGAAATAGAGAAGAATAAAGAAGAAGTTTTAAGTAGAACACAACAACTTACTACTGTTAAAATTCAAGCATTAAGAGAACTAGGATACACAGAAATAAATAATGAAAATGCTCAAGAAGTAATAAATAAAATGGGAGAAATTGAATCCAGAAAAGTAATTATGGGTGATAAGCAAAATGCTTAAACTAAACAAGTATGAAATAAAGTACATTAGATAACGATATATATTTTGTAGAATATAAGAAAAACTAAGAACTTAACATAATATATATTATTGGAACTTAAATATAAAAGAAAAAATTAGAATAATACCATATTAATTATGACTAAAATCAATCCAATTATTAATCCTATTATACTTTGTTTAGTTTTATTATGAGAATTAGCTTCTGGTAACATTTCTTCAATTGCTAATGTAATCATTATACCAGCTACTAATATTAACACGATTGATATCATTACATCGCTTATAAATGGTTTTAGCACTATATAAGCCATCAATGCACCTAAAGGTTCTGCTAAACCAGATATAAATGTATATAACAGTCCTTTAAATTTATTTCCCGTGCTGTAATAAATCGGAACACTAATTGACACTCCTTCAGGTATATTATGAAGCATTATAGCGATTCCTAGACTAATTCCCATTGATAAATCATTATAAGCTGTCATAAACGTAGCAATTCCTTCAGGAAAATTATGTATCATAAGAGCTATCATACTTAGTACTCCTACTCTATATAATTTATTATTTTTATGTAGTAGGGCAATTTTATTATTTAATTTAGTAACTACTACCTTCCCTATTATAAACACCCCTACTCCAATAATTAAAGCGAGTAGTAGGCCATATTTATTATATAATGTAGTAAAACTTGATGGAATTAAGTCTAATACACTTATACTTATCATAACACTTAAAGAAAAACTTAAAGCAAAAGCTAAAAATGCTTCTTTATCTTTAAATTTAAAGAATACCACTACTCCACCAATTAAAGTACTTAAACCAGCTAAACTTGATATTAATAAAGGCAAAACTATTTCATTCATATTATCACTAATTAATTATATGTTTAGATTATGTAAAATATTTCCAAATAAAATATGAATTATATTTTAATCGCTGGTAATAATAATAACAGGTGGTGATTAAGAATGGCTAACGCTAGAAATACATCTAGAAATAGTTCTAGAAGTAGAAATACAAGTAGATGTAAAAATACTACATCTAGAAATAGTGCTAGAAACACTTCAAGAAATTCAGCAAGAAGTAAATAGCAAAGAAAAAGAGACGATTAAGGTCTCTTTATTTTTTTAATATAACTATTGTAATTATCATATGTTTTATCATAACCTATATACCATATAGATTCATCATTTTGCTTTTCTACAATGTCTCCTGTTATAATACCTAATATACCTTTCATTAAAGTATTCCATAAGTCATAATGATTAATTAAATCAGCATATTTTTTTGAAATATAAATTTTATACGAATCTTTTTCTTTTATAACTATAATATTATTTTTTTCATTTTTAAAATCTATTACTTTTATAGTTCCTTTATAGTAATTGATAATTTTTTCAAACGGATAATTTAAACCGACTTTCGTGTTATTTGCTTTTTCGTAATCTGTAATAACTTTGCTACATTCTTCTTCTAGTTTAATCATTGTATTTACACTTAGATCTTTTTTCATTATTAAACCTCCCTCACATAAGATGTATTATATCATTTTTTATAAATACTTGCTACTTTAATTTATTTAAATAACTCTCCCCTATTCCTAATGTGTTTTCTATGCCAAAATTGTCTATTATAGTAGCACCAATATTAGCAAATGTTTTAGTAGTAGGCAATGCACCATAATATTCAAATTTCTTTGAGTAGAATAATACTGGAACATTCTCTCTTGTATGGTCAGTACCTCTAAACGTTGGATCATTACCATGATCAGCTGTAAATATTACTAAATCATCTTTAGTTAGTTTATTTAAGAATATTGGTAAATAATGATCTAACTCTTCTAAACAATTTAAATACCCTTTTTTATCTCTTCTATGACCATAAAGAGTATCAAAATCATTTAAATTCAAGAATAAAAATCCATTAAAATCTGTTCTAGTAAAATCAACTAATTTCATTAATCCATCTATATTATCAGTTGTTTTTACACCTGTAGTAATACTTTTATCAGCAAATATATCTTTTATTTTACCAATTGCTATTACATCAAGTCCTTTGTCATACATTAAATCCATAAAGTTTAATGGTGGAACTTTAGCAAAATCATGTCTTCTACTTGTTCTAGTAAAATCTCCTGGCTTACCTATAAATGGTCTTGCAATTACTCTTCCAATATTATATTCTTCTCTAAATACAATTTTACTAATTTTTTCACATACATCATAAAGTTCTTCAACAGGAACTATATCTTCATGAGCAGCTATTTGTAATACAGAGTCAGCACTTGTATATATAATTAATGCTCCAGTTTTCATATGCTCAGGCCCTAATTCTTTTATTATTTCAGTGCCACTTGCAACACAATTTCCGATAAAACTTTTTCCTGTAACTCTTTCTATTTCACTCATAAGTAGTGTGGGAAATCCATTTGGATATGTTTTGAATGGAGTGTCTAATACCATTCCCATCATTTCGTAGTGACCATTTAATGTGTCTTTTGCTTTATTAGCAGGTTCTATAATACCATGGTAACCTAATTTTGCCTTTTTATCATTATTAACTAAATCTAATAATCCTAATTTTTCAAATACAGGTAGTTTATAAACTCCATCATCAGTAATATGTTTTAATGTATTAGCACCAGCATCTCCATACATAGAAGCATCTATTGCCTCTCCTACTCCTAAACTATCACAAACTATTAAAAAAACTCTTTTAAACATCATTTATTCCTCCTTTTTAGCACGCGGATGATATGCATCATAATTTTCTCTTAATATTTCATCAACTACATGCGTATATATATTAGTAGTTGATATATTTTCATGTCCAAGCATTTCTTGGATGCTTCTTACATCTGCACCACCTTCTAATAAGTGTGTCGCAAAGCTATGTCTTAAAACATGAGGAGTTAATTCTTTTTCAATTTTAGTTTTAACTCTAATATTTTCTAATATAAAATTAAATCCATTCCTACTTATTGGTTTACCATGATTATTAAGAAATAATTCATTATATTTTTCCTTTATTATAAGTTGATTTCTATATTCTTCTACATATTTTTTTAAATAGTAACTAGCTGTTTCTCCAATAGGTACTATTCTTTCTTTTTTACCTTTACCTTTAACTCTTATTACACTATTATATAAATCTACATTTGAATACTCCAAGTTTACTAATTCACTTACTCTAAGTCCTGTTGCATACATTACCTCAAGCATTGCTTTATTTCTGTAATCAAATGCAGTATTAAGTGGAAAATTCAATAGTTGATCCACTTCATTTATCGTTAAATATTTTGGTAAACTTTTTTCTGTTTTAAGAACACTTATATTTTCAAGTGGTGATGTTGTAATTATTTTTTCTTCTACCATATAGGTATAGAATCCTTTTAAAGCACTTATATGCCTATTGACACTTCTAGGATTTAATTCCTTTCTTAATTTAGACAAATAATCTAAAATATCATCAGTAGTAATTTTATTTAGATCTTTATTTATAGTATCTTTAAAACTATTTAAATCTAATTTATAAGACTCTATTGTGGCGTCTCCTAGTTTTTTTTCTGTCTTTAAAAATATATAATAATCATTTAAATAATTCATCTATCATCACTAATATAATTATCTCATAATTTTGGAAAAAATAAAACAAATTTTATTTAACAATTAAGAAAAGTTGATAGATTTTCCTACCAACTTTATATTATATTTTAAATTCATCAAAGAAGTCACTCATAGTCATTGTTTCATATACTACTTCTTTAGGTCTTTCTTCCTTTTTTACTTCTTCTTTAGGTATTATCTTTACTTTATTTTCCTTTATTTCTTCTTTAGTAACATCTTCAATTACTTTAAGTCTAGCTTCTTTAAACACATCCGTTACACTGGTTTTTTCAAATACACTACCTGTGCTTTGCTTATCCATTATATTTATATCACTAGATTTTATTAAATTAGTATCTCCTGTTATTATACCATAATTAGTTTTAGAAGTACCTGCATAAGATTTTACTATATCATATTTTTTAGATTTAGGACTCTTTAATATATTATCTCCTTTTAAACTTCTCTTAGAGAATTCTATTTCATCTAATTTAACTCTTTTAGCAGTATTTTTATCAGTAAATAGTGTTATATATTCATGAGTAGTATTAGTTATAAATCCATTTATTACTTCATCATCATTTAATTTAATACCTTTTACTCCACTTGCTTTAGGTCCTACTACTGGTATTTCATCTTTATTAAATTTAAGAGCAAAACCATTTTTAGTAACTATATATACATCACCTTCATTAATACTAGAAGCTATTACTAAATCATTATCTTTTAATTTAAATATAGTCATAGGTTTAGAATATCTAGTTACTGGTAATGTATTAAGTTCAGTTCTTTTAACCATACCATCTTTACTAAATAATGTTATAGTTCTATTATCAAAATCTTTTATTCCAAATGAACTTACTATTACTTCTCCTTCACTAAGTGGAATATAACTACTTATATGTTTACCAATATCTTTATATTTAGTTTCTGTTATATCTCTTATTGGTAAGTAACAATAATTACCTAGACTAGTTATTAATATTAGAGTATCTATATTATTTATTTTATATAGTCCTAATAAATAGTCTCCTTCTTTAATACCATAAGGAGTATCCTTACTAGCATTATAACTCTTAATACTAACTTTCTTAATATAACCACTTTTACTTACGCTAACTATATAATCTTCTTTAGGTATCATAGATAATTCATCTATTTTTATTTCAGTTATTTCATCTTTTATTATTGTTCTTCTTGGTGTACCAAAATCTTTCTTTATTTGTCTTAATTCATCTTTCATTACACCTTTTAATATGTTTTCATCACTTAGTACACTATTTAAATATTCTATAGTTTTCATTAATTCTTCATATTCATTTTTTAAATCAGTCACATCAGTATTTGTTAATTTATATAGTTGCATCATTACTATAGCTGTTGCTTGTTCATTAGTAAAGTCATATTCTTTTACTAAATTTTCTATAGCATCACTTTTATTTTTACTTTTTCTAATAGTTTTTATTACTTCATCTAGTATATCTAATGCTTTTATAAACCCTTCTACTATATGCATTCTTTTTTTAGCATGTTCTAAATCAAAATTACATCTATTTATTACTACTTCTTTTTTATGAGATATAAATGCATCTAATATGTCTAATATACCTAGTACTCTAGGTCTTTTATTATCAATAGCGACTACATTAAAGTTATAGTTTATTTGTAATTCAGTATTTTTAAGTAAGTAGTTAATTATTAGATTAGCATCTGCATCTTTTTTTAGTTCAATTACTAATCTAGCAAGATTTACTTTATCAGATTCATCTATTACTTCAACTATACCATCTATTTTTTTATCACATTTTATGTCTTCTATTTTTTTCTTTAATGATTCTTTTAATACTTCATAAGGTATTTCTTTTATTAGTATTTGTTTTTTATTTTTTTCTTCTATTATTTCATAGTTAGCTTTTAATACTACTCTACCTTTACCTGTTGTATAAGCATCTATTAATCCTTGTTTGCCTTCTACTACACCTCCAGTAGGAAAGTCTGGTCCTTTTATTATTTCTAATATTGTATCTAATCTACAATTAGGACTATCTATTCTTTTTATAGTTGCATCTATTACTTCACTTAAGTTATGAGGTGGTATGTTAGTAGCGTAACCTGCACTTATACCAGTTGAACCATTAACTAAAAGTGCTGGAAAATGTGCTGGTAGTACAGTAGGTTCTAAGTCTTCATCACTATAGTTAAGAGTCATTTTTACTGTATCTTTATTTATATCTTTTAGCATTTCATTTGCTATTTTAGATAATCTTGCTTCAGTATAACGACTTGCTGCTGGACCATCTCCATCTATTGAACCATTATTACCATGTATTTCTACTAAACATTCTCTCATTTTCCATGGTTGACTTAGTCTTACTAATGCATCATATATTGAAGAATCACCATGAGGATGATAATGTCCCATGATATCTCCTACTGCTTTAGCACTTTTTCTAAATGGTTTATCATAAGTATTTTTAGATTCATACATACTCCAAAGGATTCTTCTTTGAACAGGTTTTAACCCATCTCTTACATCTGGTATTGCACGATCTTGAATTATACTTTTAGCATATCTTCCAAATCTATCACCCATTATTTCTTCTAGGGTATAGTCATATATTTTTTCTACGATTGATTCATTTGTCTTTTTTGCCATAACTACCTCCTAAAATCATCTTCTAAAGTAAAGTCTACATTTTCATTAATCCATTCTTTTCTAGGATCAACTTTATCTCCCATAAGTACACTTACTCTTTTTTCTGCTAACATAGCATCTTCTATTGTTACTCTTATTAAACTTCTATTTTTAGGATCCATAGTAGTTTCAAATAATTCATCTGAATCCATTTCACCAAGTCCTTTAAATCTATTTATTTTATATTGTCCTTTAATAAGTTTTCTTTTCTCATTAAGTTCTTCATCAGTTTGTATGTATTCTTTAGTTTTACCAGTTTCTAAACTATATAATGGTGGATTAGCTATATAAAGCATACCATTTTCAATTAAACCTCTCATAAATCTATAGAAGAATGTTACAAGTAATATTTGGATATGTGCTCCATCATCATCGGCATCGGTCATTATTATAACTTTACCATAGTTAGAATCACTAGGATTAAAATCATTTCCTATACCGGCGCCTATAGTTTGTATTATTGTGTTTAGTTCTTCATTACTATTTATATCATTAGTACTTGCTTTTTCACAGTTAAGTACTTTACCTCTTAATGGTAAGATTGCTTGAGTTTCACGATTTCTTCCTGTTTTAGCACTTCCTCCAGCTGAATCTCCTTCTACTAAGAATAATTCATTTTTAGTTTTATCTTTACCACTTGCTTTAGTAAGTTTACCATTAGTTATTCTATCTTTATTGCTTTTACTTTTACCATTTCTAGCTTCTTCTCTCGCTTTTCTTGCTGCTTCACGCGCAACTTTACTTTTAAGAGCTTTATCCATTATTAAGTTTGCAACACTTTTATTTTCTTCTAAGTAGTAACTTAATTTTTCATAAACTATACTTTCTACTGCTGTTTTAGCACTAGGTGTACCTAATTTACCTTTAGTTTGTCCTTCAAATTGAAGTATTTCTTCTGGTACTTTAACACTTATTACTGCAGTTAAACCTTCTCTTGTATCAGATCCTTCTAAGCTTGTATTTTTACCTTTAAGTAAGTTATTGCTTTTTATGTATTCATTAAATACTTTTGTAATAGCTGATTTAAATCCTACTTCATGAGTACCACCATCAATTGTTTTTACATTATTTACAAATGATATTATATTTTCATTATAAGAATCTGTATAACACATCGCTATATTGATATCTATATCATTTTTATTTCCATTTATATCTATAGTTTTATGTAATGGAGTTTTATTTTCATTTATGTATTCTACAAAAGATACTAGTCCATTGTCATAGTGATAACTTACACTTCTATCATTTATTTCATCTGTTACTTCGATTGTTAAATCACTTATTAGAAAAGCACTTTCTTGCATTCTTTCACTTATTGTAGTAAAACTAAATTTAGTCGTTTCAAATATAGTATCATCGGGCCAAAATTCTACTGTTGTTCCTGTTTTTCTACTCGTACCTATTTTCTTTAATGGAGTATCTACATTACCACCATTTTTAAATGATATTTGATATTCTCCTCCATCACGATTTATTGTAACTATCATTTTTTTAGATAATGCATTAACAACACTAGCACCAACTCCGTGTAAACCACCACTTACTTTATATTCTCCTGTTTCAAATTTACCACCGGCATGTAATACAGTATAGATTACCTCAGGTGTTGATTTACCACTTTCATGTTTACCACAAGGAACACCTCTTCCTTCATCACTTACTCTTATGCTACCTGATTTTGTTAATGTTACTTTTATTAGTTTACCATAACCATTTATTGCTTCATCAACTGCATTATCAACGATTTCCCATACTAAATGATGTAATCCTCTTTTATCAGTTGATCCTATATACATACCTGGTCTTTTTCTTACAGCTTCTAAGCCTTCAAGTATTTTTATCGATTTATCATCATAAGCCATATAACCACTCCTACTGGTAGTGCACTACCATCATCACTATTTATCATAACATAAGTTTTTAGGTTTTTCAAAGAAATTCAAGCAAAGTTTTTATTTTTCGGTAAAAAGTACTATTTGTTGTACTTATTAATTGACCTTTGATAATAATATATAGTGTATTATTGAACTTTAAAAGACAAAACATAATGTAAATGTTTCTCACTTCCGGGTGGCTAGCGAGTAATAAGTAATTCCAGTTGTAAATTTAAGAACACCATAAATTTTATGATGTTTTTATTTTTATAACAAATTTATATAAAAAGTACAAAACATTTAAGTCTTGTACCAATTTATTTATTTTATTAATTTGATATTATTTTCTATTTCATATCTTATTAATTTAGCTAATTCTTCTTTATTAGATATACTATTATTTTTGTATTCACCTTTTGTATTTACGATTAGATCTAAGACACAAGTTTCTTTTTCAGAAGATATACTTGTTATTTCTTCATCATCATTAAGAGTAATATATGCAGTTTTACCTAATTTTAAGTCATGAGTTGCACCAAATGTATTAGACATAAAGTCTGATTCCTTAGAATAAGGTAATACACTAAAATAATATTTGTTATCTTTTCCTTCTAAAGTATATATAGTTACTTTATTTGTATAATTAATTCCTACAATTTCTGTTTCTTGTATATTCATTTTAACCTCCTAAAATTCACAATTACCTGGTGTTCTTGGATAAGGGATAACATCTCTTATATTTTCTACACCAGTAAGATATATTAATAATCTTTCAAATCCCATTCCAAATCCTGAGTGAACGCATCCACCAAATCTTCTTAAATCTAGATACCATTTCATTGATTCAGGATCCATATTTAATTCTTTCATTCTATTAACGAGTTTCTCATAGTTTTCTTCTCTTTGACTACCACCCATTAATTCACCGGCTCCTGGTACTTCTAAGTCTACTGCAGCAACTGTTTTATTGTCTGAGTTTTGTTTCATATAGAATGCTTTTATATCTTTAGGCCAATTCTTTATAAATACTGGCCCATTAAAGTATTCAGTTATATATTTTTCATGTTCTTTAGCAATATCTTCTCCATATTCTGGAGTAAATTCCCATTTTACATTAGCATTTTTAAGTATTGTTATTACTTCTTCATGATCAATTCTAGTAAAATGACTATTAATTAGTTTGTTTAGTTTATCAAGTAGTCCTTTTTCTACAAATTTATCAAAGAATTCCATTTCATCTTTAGCATTATCTAATACATATTTTACTACATATTTTAACATATCTTCCATTATGTTCATATCCATCTCTAAGTCACAAAATGCCACTTCTGGTTCAATCATCCAAAATTCATTAGCGTGTGTTTTAGTATTTGAGTTTTCTGCTCTGAAAGTTGGCCCAAATGTATATGTCTTTTTATATGCCATGGCAAATGTTTCGGCTTCAAGTTGACCAGATACTGTTAGGTTAGCTGGCTTATTAAAGAAATCTTTTGAGTAATCTACTTTTCCACTTGAGGCTACTTTGTTTAAGTCAAGAGTAGTTACTTGAAACATTTCTCCTGCTCCTTCACAATCACTTGATGTTATAAGTGGTGCATGGAAATATACATAGCCATGTTCTTGGAAGTATTTATGTATTGCATAAGCTGCAATACTTCTTACTCTAAATACTGCATTAAATAAATTTGTTCTAGGTCTAATGTGTGCAATTTCTCTTAGATATTCTCTAGTTGGTCTTCCTTTTGACTGTAAAGGATAATCTTCTGCCACATCTCCAAGTAATGTTATCGTTTTAACTTTAACTTCATATTCTTGGCCACTTCCTTCTGACTTAATAAGTGTACCTATAACTTTAATTGCACTTCCTATTGCTAATTTACTGATTTCATCAAAGTCACTTAATTCATTTGTATAAATTAACTGTATATTTTTAAAACAAGTTCCATCTGAAAAATCAATAAATCCAAAGTCTTTTTGTTTTCTATGATTTTTTATCCATCCTTCTAAAGTAATTTCTTTATCAAGATATTCACTATACTTTTCATGTAATTCTTTTAAATCCATTTTATCATTCCTCCCATTATAAAAAGAGTTAATTTTCCCATAGGGACGAACTAACTCTTATGTCCGCGGTACCACCCACATTGTCTTATGACCACTCTATTATTTAACGCATTAATTACGTACTTACCTACTGTTAGTTCAGAAAGTCTTTCAAAAGTGTTATTCAAGTTTATTTATTATTAGTTTACACCAACCACTAACTCTCTATAAATAGTTATAAACTTTACTTCTCTTTCTCATCAATTTACTACATTTTATCACTTTATTTTTTTAAGTTCAAGTAGTTTAATTCTATTTTATTCATTTATTTTATTTATTTCTTCAGCTATTTGATTAACATAATTTTCACATTCTTCTTCAGTTTTAGCTTCTACCATAACTCTAATTATCATTTCAGTTCCACTTGGTCTAACTAAAACTCTTCCATCATTACCAAGTTTATTTTCTATTTCATTTATTTTGTTTTTAACATTCATATCATTTAATACTTTTTGCTTATCGGTAACTGATACATTTTTTAAAACTTGTGGATATATTTTGATTGGTAGTAACAATTCATCTATAGTCTTTTTACTTTCTATGATTGTTTCCATTATTTTAAGTGATGTTAATATTCCATCTCCAGTAGTTGCATATTTACTAAAAATTATGTGTCCAGATTGTTCACCACCTAGTACATAGCCATTAGTAATCATATTTTCATTTACATATTTATCTCCAACTTGTGTTTTTTCATAGCCTATTCCTATTTCATCTAAAGCTTTATATAATCCTATATTAGACATTATAGTAGTAACAACTTTATTTCCATCTAATTGTCCTTTATCTTTAAGATATTTACCGCATAAATAGATTATTAAATCACCATCTATAACATTTCCCTTTGAATCAACTGCTAAACATCTATCTGCATCACCATCATAAGCAAATCCAATATCAAGTTTATTATCAATTACTAATTTTTGTAGTCCTTCAATATGAGTTGAACCGCAATTGTTATTGATGTTTATTCCATTTGGTTCATTATTTATCACATAAGTTTTAGCCCCTAGTGCATCAAATATTGATTTTGCAATTCCACTACTTGCTCCATTTGCACAATCTAATCCAATTTTATAGTTTTTAAATGCTCTTGTAGGTATACTCATAAGATATCCTATATATCTATTTCTTCCCATACTATAATCAGTCGCAATGCCTACTTTTTCCATTGTTGCATAAGGTAATTCTTCTATATTTCCATCAATATATTTTTCTATAAGATCTTCTACTTCTTTTTCCATCTTATATCCTTTAGAATTTATCAATTTGATTCCGTTATCATAATATGGATTATGCGAAGCACTTATCATAATTCCACAATCAAAATTATCTGTTCTAGTTATATAAGCAACACTAGGAGTTGTTGTAACATGCATTAGACTAACATGTGCTCCTGAAGCCGTAAGGCCAGCTACTAAAGCATATTCAATCATATAACTGCTTCTTCTAGTATCTTTTCCTATAACTACTTTTGCATATTCTTTATCTTTGCCAAAATAATAACCAATATATCTACCGACTTTATAGGCATGTTCAACTGTAAGAGTTACATTTGCATTGCCTCTAAAGCCATCTGTTCCAAAGTATTTTCCCATATTATTAAATCTCCTTCTTAACTACATTATCTTTATTTTTATATATACTATTTTCAGGTATTACGCCTCTTACTGAAGAAAGCGGATACACACTTGTGTTTCTTCCAATTACCGTTCCTGGATTCAAAACACTATTGCAACCAATTTCAACATAATCTCCTAACATTGCACCAACTTTTTTAATACCACTTTCTAAAGTAATATTATTAAAATTGTCTTTTATTGTAACTAAGGTTTTATCACTTTTAACATTACTAGTTATAGAGCCAGCACCCATATGTGACTTATATCCTAATATCGAATCACCAACATAGTTATAATGTGGTACTTGAACATTATCAAAAATTATAACATTTTTAAGTTCAGTTGAATTACCTATTACACAGTTCTTACCGATAAGAGCTGAGCCCCTTATAAAAGCACAATGCCTAACTTCTGTTTCTGCATCAATTATGCAAGGTGAATCAATATAGGCACTACTAAATATTTTTGCACTCTTATGAACCCATACATTTTCTTTTATTTCTTTATATTCATTTTTATCAAGATTTTTACCAATTTCTATAATTATATTTTTAATTTCGCTTAAAGCTTCCCAAGGGTATTCATATTTTTTTAAATACTCTCCTGCTTTAGTATACGTTAAATCATACATTTCATTTATCTTATACATAATAGCCTCCGTATTAATTATAACACATACTTAATTTTAAATCTTTAAATTTACATCTTTTTTAGAGTTTCATCCAATATTGAATATAAATAAATATTTACTTCTTTATTATTTATGCTTTCTATATATGTTTTATATCCTTTTAATTGATCAATATAATGTACATCAGTAATATCTTTTAATTTATAATCTATTATATCTATGTGATCACTATATTCTATCATAAGGTCAATAATTCCATGATAATTTTTATTATCTAAATTATATATAAATTCATACTCATGATATATCTCCGCATCAGTTATATTATTAAATATTTCAAGGTTCGAAAATTTAATAACTTTATTTTTAATAAATTCATTAGTTATTAAACTATAGTCTTTAGTTTTTAAATCAAAATATTCTAAAGTCTCATGAAATTCAATACCAAAATCCATTGATTTTTTTTCTTCTTTAGTAATTAGATTATTAAGTGTCTTTGAATAATGTTCTGTCAACACTTCTTCATTTAAAATGTTTAATTCTTCTACTCTTATTTTTTTATCAAGTAAAGGTATATTACTTTTATAATCTTTTTTAATTAATAGGTTATAGTCCTTAGTAACTATGTCATATGGATTTACCATAGTAATATATTTTTTTATATTTGGAATAACACTATTTATGATATCAAGTAATGAATTATATTTACTTCTTATTAACGTATCAATAACACCACTACCTTCATTAGATAAAATATCTTTATAAGGAATTAATAATATCATTTTTTCTTTAGCTCTAGTGAGCGCTACATAAAACAATCTTATCTTTTCGCTTATTTCTTCTTTTAAATAATCATACTTCAATAAAGGTTTATAAATGGTTTCTCCAACGCCCTCATCAAAATAAGGTGTCAATATTCCATATTTATTACTAAAAGTAAACTTCTCTTTTATATTCATCACATTAAATGATTTATATAGTCCTGAAAAATAACATATAGGGTATTCTAATCCCTTAGATTTATGTATAGTCATAATTTTAACTGAGTTATTTACAGTTTGATGTTCTGTATATTTAATATCAATATTTTCTTTTATTAAACTATCTAAATAAATTGAAAACTCATTTATATCATATCCTAAATTACTCATGGATTTGGCACTAGTAATTAGTTTTTCCAATTTAACACTTGATGCATTAACATTGCCTATTGTAATTAACTTTTCATAAAAATTAAACTTATCAATAATTTCATTTAATATAACAAAACTAGATTTGTTGTTTAGTTCAATACTTTTACATTTGTTATATAATTTACTCTCATATATTTTTTTATTTTTAATGTAGTCAAATATTTCTTCATCATTTGAATTTATTAAGAAGCTTCTCATCACACTTGTAAATAAATACTCTAGTTCTTTATCATATATTTTATTATTAGTTTTAATAATAAGTTTAATCAAATTATTTAATACGATTATATCTTGATCATTATTCATCGTTTCATCTTTATATAATTCTAGGGGTATACCAAGATATAAAAATATTCTTTTATATAAATCAAAACAAGATGTTCTATCCATAAGTATAACAAAATCACTATAAGTAGAATTTCTTAATATACCTGTATCTTTATCAAATATTTGATAATTATTATTTATTTTATCTTTTATATCTTTTGCTATTAAAAATGCTTCTAATTCATCTTTATTATAATCACTTTGTTTATCGTAATTATAACTATAAAATTCAAAATCATAGTTTTGATTAGTTTTGCCTTTATTTATATAACTTTTATTGCCAAATATCATTTGATGACTAGTTATATAATCAGCACCACCTATGTCTTCATCCATGACTTTATTAAATAATAAATTTATGTTATTTAAGACTTCTTCCCTTGATCTAAAGTTTTTATTTAAATCTATTTTTTCTCCACCATTATGTTTACTATAATCATTATACTTAGTTTTAAATATATCTGGATTTGCATTTCTAAATCTATATATTGACTGTTTTATATCACCAACCATATAGATATTATTATTACCAATAAAATTCATTAACGTTTCTTGTAAATCATTAGTGTCTTGATATTCATCTATCATTATTTCTTTAAATGAATATTTTAACTCGTCCCTAACTGAATTATTCTCACTTACTAATTTAATTGCAAGATTAGCCACATCAGTAAATTCATAAATATCATTATCATATTTATATTTCATTATTTTACTATCTATTTCTTTTATTATTTCTATAATAATTTCTTTATAATCTTTTGTTAAAAGTATAGAATTATATATTTCATTTGTATTCATATATCCACATAATGATTTTATTTCCTTAAGAACATTATTAAGCTTTTCTTTCTTTTCTTTTACCTCATCTTCGGTATTCATTGGAAGTCTTGGAATAACTACACCAAGATTGCTAAATATTTCATCGTATGTAGTAGAATTAAGTAAATTTTCAAAACTTGATTTTAATTTAATAATATAATCTTCATCCATATAGTATGATAGTTCTTCAATTATAAACTTGATTTCTTTAAATTTTTCTTTTATTAACTTTTCGTATTCATTAATACTTTTATCAATAAAATCTTTATCAAAATATTTATTTATATAGTTATCTAAATATTCTATTCTATTAGTTTTCATTTCTATTTTTGAATAAATACTCAATATACTATCCAATATTTCTTTATCATCTTTAGCACAAAAGTCGTTTATTAATTTTAAAAATTTGTGATTTTTATTTTTATAATATTCGTCAAAAATACTAACTAATATTTCTTTCTTTTTAATTTTGATTATAGATTCTTCAATTATACTTATATTTGGACTTATATTAAGTATATAATGATATTTTTTCACAATAGATAATGCAAAACTATCAAATGTTGTAATATAGGCTTCATCTATTAATTCAAGTTCTTTAGATAGAGGCGGCTCTTTTTTTATCTTTTTTCTAATTCTTTCTTTCATTTCTTCACTGGCTGCTTTAGTAAAAGTTAATATTAGTATTTCTTTTATACTCATACCACTTTTTAAATTTTCAAGTACTCTTTCACTTAATACTGCAGTCTTTCCACTTCCAGCACCAGCACTAACGATTATATTATGTCCTTTATCATATATAGCTTGCCATTGTTCATCTGTCCATATTGCATCAACTGGTTTTGTAGGTATCATTCATCTTCACCTCCAAACTTAACTTCTTTTAAATTAACTATATCATTTTCTTTCATGAAACATAAATCTTTATATTTACAAAATTCACAACCTTTATTTATTCCACCTATTCTTTTTGGATTGATATCAAATTCACCATTTTTAATTTTTATATATGCTTCATCTATTTTATTATCTACTGTATCAATAATAAAATTAATTTGTTCATCATTAAGTAACTTAGAATAAGCATAAAAGCCTTTACTAGATGTTCTTAATCCTTTGATTACTTTACTATCATTATAACTAGAATCAACTAATTCTAATATTGATGTATCACTATTTGAATAACCTTGTAATTTTAAATTATTTCTTTTTAATGTTTCGTAACTATTATTTTGATCCTTATTAATAACAGTTTGAAGTACTTTTTGTAAATAAAATCCACCGATTTTTATATTTTTAAAATCATTACTTTTGCTTACTAAATAAATATATATTGGTAATTGCATCCCTATTCCATACACTAAATTGTTTAAATTAATTTCAGGATTACCGGTCTTATAATCAATAATTTCCACTACTGTTTTATTCAGTACTTTTTTATACATAATCTTATCAACTACACCCACAAATGTTAAGTCTTCATTTTTACTAATAGTTATTCTGTTTTCTTTTTTAGATTCACTTAATTTAGTAAAATTAAGTTGTTCCTTTATAGTTTTAATTACAAACTCTAATTCATCTTCTAGTTTATTTAGAAAGAATTTTTCTTTTTCACTAAAATATTTATTAGACATTTCAATATAATTTTTGTAAGAATAATGTAAATCAAAATCTTCTTCATCCATAATTGATAATATATAATGATATAATTTGCCTACAAAAGTCATAAATGTTTCTTCATATATGCTTAATTTTAATATATTTTCAACATAATACCTGAAGGAACATCTATAATAATTATCTATTGAACTATAAGAAAGTGATAACTTAGTTTCTAATTTATTTTTATCCACTCCTTTAAATGTATTATCATATGTTAAATAATTTATATCATTATAGTTATTTAACAGTAATGGTAAACATTCACTTATTTCTCCATATTTCGAATACACATCTAAATAATTACTAAGTAATATTTTGTTGTATAAATTAGACATATTATATTCATCTTTATAATCTTTAATTAAATTATAGTTCATTTCTTCACTTATATTAGAAATAGAATAACTTAAAGAACCATTATGTGTTTTATAAGTTATAAATATATTTTTTATATTATTTATAAGTTCAAGAGTATCATTTTTACTTATATTATTTTTTTCTAAAGTAGTTTCAACATCTATTTCATTTTTTATATTATCTGTAATATATTCTTCATCCTTATATAATTTAGGTATTATCCCTTGGTTAAATCCTATTAAAAATACATATTCTTCTTCATCAACAAGTTCATCCAAATCAATAATTTCTATTTCATTTTTTAATCTTTTTTCTATAACAAATGTATTTTTCAAATCATTCACCAGTAATTCTTTTACATCTATTAAATTATCACACCAAGTATAGTTATTTAATACCTTAATTAGAAGGTTTATTTCATCAATATTATTTTTAAATTTAGATGTAACTTTTTCTATAGTTATTTTTTTATCATTAGATAAATTATCTAAAAAATATTTACCTATGCTTGTACTATATAAAGAACTAGTATTTTTAAAATATATAGGTATATTATAAAATTTAAATATTTTGCTTATTGTATAATTATATTCTTCTTTAACATTCATTAATTTAATTTTACTTATATTAACACCGAATTTAATAAGAGTTGTTACTTGTCTTGCTACAAAATTAATTTCACTATTCATATCATTAAATTCATATATATCAAAGTTTCTATTTTCTTTTTCTTCACTTTTCATATAAGTAACATTTAATTTATTAAATAAGTTTTTATAAAACTTACTTACAGTTTTATTTGTATAAACATAAATCTTCTTAGAACAAATAAATCTTTTAAATAAGTCATTATAAATTAATAGTTTTTGTTCATCTAATTCATCCTTGAGTTTTTTAAGAAATTGTAATTTATTATTAGAATAGTTTTTATTATTTATATAATACAGATTATTCAAATAAACTAAACACACTTCATATTTATATCCATATTTTTTCATCATATAATATATAGTTCTATTATCATAAGAAAATGTATATTTATTTTTAAATTCATTAAATGTTATAATTTTAACTTTTTTTAATTCATTCCTGTATTTTGAAATTATTTTATTCTTATTTTTATTATCCACTATTAAAATAGAATTATCTTCTAATTTATAATTCATTTTTTCACCTTCTTATTTTAACTTCTTTTCATATGTAGAACTTTCTAATATATCTCCAATAACTTTTCTAATATATGTATAGTTTCTCTGTTTATCATAAATTTCTGATTCAAAGCAAGCTGCCACTAGAGCATTTCTTGTATATTCAAAATTACCTTTTGGTTTAAAAAAGTATTCATTGAATGATAATCCATGACTTTTAAGTAATTGCCTCATATAAAGTAATGTTGTTCTAGTATTGCCTTCTCTAAATGGATGAATTTGCCATAGTGACACAACAACATTAGTTATATAATTTAACTTTTCTTCTTGATCTAAATCATTAAAACTAGTTTCATTTATTAATTCTAATAATGCTCTTATTTTGAAGTCAATCTCATCTGGATGAGCATATTCTATAGACAACCTCGCTAATATTTGTTCTTCTTTATATATTTGTATATCTCTATATTGTCCTGCGAATGGATAAACATCACTAAATAAATATTTGTGTAATTCTTTTAAATATTCTTCCGAAGGTTCAAAATAACCACCTTTTATCACTTCATGAATTCTAACTGTAACAATATCACTTTCTGCCTGTTTTAACTTCTCAGGATCATGAATATTTAGTTTATTTATTAAAGTTCCATCATCATACAAATACTTAGTTGTTTTCTTCTTCATAATATTCCTTTAACCTTTCAATCATTTCGTCTGTAGTTATTTGTCCTTTAATATTCATGTTAATTAATTCCTTTAATTTTTCAGACGGTTCAACACCATCACTTTCATTTATTCCTATAGCACTTTCCCATAGTTCTTTATTTTCATTATTCATTTCTATACTCCCATTTTAATTTCATTATTTATAACATCCATAATTTTATCTACATCAGTAAAGAAAAGATTTAATCCATCCTCTTTTAAAGACAATGTATATTTGAAATTATCTAATATCTCATCACATACATATGTAGCAATTGTTGGAAATGCATTTTGAATCAATATCACTTGATTTCTACCAGCAATTCTTTTATACGATGGTCTAGAATGTCCATTTTCATGATTTATCATTAATCCATAATTCTTAAGTTTATCAAAAAAGTCATCTTTAATGTGATATAAATATCCTGTTATTATTTTCATGTTCAACACCTCCTACATGCTTAACAAAATTTTCTTCACATATTCATTGTACTATATCAAAATCATTAAGTCAATCATTTGTTTGTTTTATTTTTAAAAAATAAACTCCAAACAATATGGAGTTTAATCATTTACAACTGTGATCATTTATTGCTCGCACCATCCAGAAGCGATTAACATTTCTCGACTGGAATCATTTATTGCTCGCACCATCCAGAAGCGATTAACATTTATAATGTATTAAATGTACTTAGAAATATTACGTTCTAAATACATTTACATTTTATCATAAAACACAATACTTGTCTATCTAGATAATTACTTTACTGGATATACACTAGCTTGTTTTTTATCTTTTCCTTTTCTTTCATACTTAACTACTCCATCAACTAAAGCAAATAAAGTATGATCTTTACCCATTTCAACATTTACACCTGGATAAATTCTAGTTCCTCTTTGACGATAGATAATATTACCAGCATTAGCAAATTCACCATCAGCTTTTTTAGCACCTAATCTACGACCAGCTGAGTCTCTACCATTCTTAGTAGAACCAACACCTTTTTTAGATGCAAATAATTGTAAATCTATAATCATAAATTTCATCTAATGTTCCTCCTTAACTATAATGTATTCTTTGTACTTACTCTCAATACTTTTAAAGACATTAACTAAATTTTCTAATAATTTATTAGTTATTTCATCTTGTTTAATATTTTTTAAATAGAAATTATTTTTTTCATTGTATTCTAATGATTCATTATCAAATATTAAGCAAGCGTTAACTGTTGTAATAAGAGCACTACTCACTCCTGCACATACTATATCTTTCCCATATTCGTCATACTTAGCATGTCCATGAATTCTTATTTCTTCAATAAAATTATCATTTTTTTTAATAGTAATTTTAATCATACTACTTCACTTCAATTGATTTAATAACAATCTTAGTATATGGTTGTCTATGACCATGAACGATTCTTGAAGATTTAGTTTTATTTTTGTATTTAAATACTCTAATCTTCTTTTGTTTACCATGTTTTAATACAGTAGCAGTAACTTTAGCACCTTTAACTGTTGGATTACCTACTTTACCATCTACGTATAAAACTTGATCAAAAACAACATCAGTATTAACTTCATTATCTAATTTTTCAACATAAAGTTCTGTACCTTCAGTTACTAAATATTGTTTTCCACCTGTTACTATAATAGCTTTCATTTTATTCCTCCTTCAATAAGACTCGCCTTTAAGGTAAGTTAAACTTTTTAAGACCTTTTCTGAGCGGTTGTAGAGAAAGATTTCTACAAACAAATAGATTTTACCATAAATAAGCCTTGTAGTCAAATATTTTAATGCCTAAATGGTAAAATCTAATATCTTTCTTGGTACTTTTTATTAGTATCGTTATGTTTTATTTACATTTTTTAGTAATCTGTTAGTTTCGGTTTTAAGTCATTCTATAAAAGAATCTTTATCGTTATATAATTTTTCATATATTCTTCTATAGAATAGTTTTAATTAACTTTTAAAATTTCACATGTTTCGTTATAATTCATGATTCCTACTTAAAATTAAAAATATATGTAAATCATTAAATTTTATATTTTAAAAGAAAAATACTTATGTGTTTTAGATTAATTATATCTTTTTAGAATTTTCTAAGAGTTCTTCTTTGGATATATATGCACCCCATATTGAATTAGGATCAAGGTTTTTAAAAATTTGCATAGCTAATTCTTCGGGTATAGGCCCAACTTTCATATTATTTTCTATAAATATTTCACTATAATCTTTAACTAGTGCGGATATAGCGCTTACTCCACTTAGTGTTGGATCATTATTTAATATAATTTTGCATTTTTCTAATGCCTCTTTAACACTACTACTATATAATTTAAAAAATTCTTCTCTTGCTCCTTTTCCATATTTTTTAAAAAGTTCTCTTATAATAGGATGAAAATCATACATTGCGGCATGTAATTGTATGTTACCTTGTTGAATATCATACGCTACGAAATTATTCAATCTAATCATATTTCTTTTTTTACAGAATATATAGCCATCTGCTATAATTATATTTTCGTTTATTATTTTTTGAAGTTCATCGGTTTTACCTTCAGTTAGTAAGTCTATACTCATTTTTAATGTTTCATTATCTAATTTAAATGAATAAAACATTTCCATTATTTCTTCATTTGTAAGTTTTCTATTTAAAATTATTTCTGCATATTTAAAAAAATTTATAGTTTTTAAATTTTTAAGTTCATTACTTTCTATTTTATTTTTAATTTTATCTTCTAAAGATTTGATTATTTTATCAATTTCTATATTTTTATTTTTACAATCAATTATCATTTCTTCAATTTTTCGTTTTTCTATTCCATTAAGTTGATAATTGTATTTTGATACTACATCCTTTATCTTTTTTCTTAATTCTATTTCATAATCCATTAGTTTTTTCTCCTTATTTTATATAATAAAAATATAATGGTTTTTGGTTCTTGTCAAGTTTCACACTATAAGTTTTACTTTAAATTAACACTTTTTGTTCTTTTTGAAATGCATTTATTTTTTTATTATTCATATTTTCTTACTTTTATGCCAATTATAATAACATTAATAAATGCATATTTCAAGATTAGTATAATTATTAAATGATTACATAACAAATATATTAAATATTAATTTAATTATTTTACAATTACATAATTTTTATTTCTCATTATATTCTTTGTATTACTAATCTTAATTGTCTTTTTAAAATTAAATTTTTTATATTTTCTTTCTAAGAGTAATAATTCTAATCTATATTTATGAATAGATATTTCATTTAATAGGTTTAATAGTAAGAATATAAATAATATTATTATTAATAATTTATTATCAAATGTAAATAGTAGTGGTAAACTAATGAAACTTATTATTATAGAAATAGTATGACTTAAATCGTATGAAATGATTAAATCCAGAAGATTATTAATTAGTTTTCCTCCATCTAAAGGTAATATTGGAAGTAAGTTAAATTTTAGTAGAAGCATATTTATATTATAAAATTTAATATATGATAATGTACTAATAATTTCTAACCTATATAAAATTAACAATAAAGCCACAAATAATATTTGAGTAATAGGACCCATTATTAATAAAAGAATCTCTTTATATATATTTAAATTTAAATCTTCATCTAAAGTAGTTACTCCTCCAAACATAAATAATTTTATTTCTTTGACTTTTAGATGTAATAGTTTTCCTGTTATAAAGTGTCCCATTTCATGTATTAGAATACTTACTATAGTAATAAAAGTATATTCGAAATAACCAGCTAGAAAAGATAATAATACTATTATATAAGTAGATATATCGATTTTAACATTATTAAATATATTTTTGATAATCTAATACTTCTCCTTCTTTTTGAAAGACTAAATATAAATAATCATTAGCAGTTCCTATAATAGTACCTTTTTCTACATAATCATACACCTTAATGTCAGTATTTTCTATATTTCCATATATGACATCAATCCCATTACTTTGTTTTACTACTATACTACTGCCATAGCCTTCTTTTTCCCCCACAAATACTACTAAACCACTTTCCATCATCTTAACTGGGTATTCATTATCTACACTTAATTTAACGCCATCTAAGTATTTTTCACTTTTTGTATAATTTAATCCATGTACACTACTAACTAAGGAGGTATTTTCTTCTTTTTTTTTGATAGGATTTATATTAGAAATATATTTTTTATATAAAGAGTTCAATTTAGCAAAATTATAATTTTTTTCTAATAGTTCTGTTTTTACTAGGGATTTAAATTTATTACTTAAATTACAAATAATTAAAATAGTAAGAAATACTATAACTGTTATAAGTGTTCTTCTTATAATACTTTCTCTATAATTACTTTTCTTAATGCCTTTTATTTTTTTAATATAATCTTCTTTAGTCATAATATCACCAATAAATTATATGATGTACTTGAAGTTTTATTAAATATAATATAAAATTTAAGTATGAAAAAGTTAAATGAAAGTTTAGTAATTGAAAAGAAAAGTAAATTTATTGGATATATGTATGAAATTAGTAATGAAAGTGATGTGAAAGTTATACTTGATGAATTAAAAAGTATAAATAAAAAGGCTAATCATTTTTGTTATGCTTATAAAATTGGAACTTTGGAAAGAAAGAATGAAGATAAAGAGCCTTCTAATAGTGCTGGTAAGCCTATTTTAGATATTATTAATTATAATAATTTAGATAATACTTTAATTGTAGTTGTTAGGTATTTTGGAGGTACTTTACTTGGAAGAGGACTTTTAACAAGAACATATAGTAAATGTGCTAGACTTTTGTTAACAAATGAAAAAGACTAGAATATAATATATTAAGTAAAGATTAGATAACTAAGGGATTTAGTTATTAGAAACGATCTTTACTTTTTTCTAGTCTGTAACTAATTTACTTAGTATTTTAAACACTCCACCAAGTCCTTTATTTATAACTTTTTCTATACTTTCACCTGTTTTAAGGCCAAAGTTAGATACACTGTTGGAGTAATCTTTATATTCAGTTATATAATCATTTATAGATATATTTTTACCTTCTTTAACATCATTTTCAAATTGTTTCATAGCGTCTTTTGTTAAGGTCATTTTATTATATTCTTTATAATCATAGTAACCATTAATACTTAGATAATATAAACTCATATAACATCCAAATAATACTATTACTATAATTACAAGAGGATTCTTTTTTTTCTTTTTCATAATTCACCTTCTATGTATTTCTTTATTACATTACTTAGAGCTTCCATAGTATTATTTACTTCTTCTAATTTGTTATCTACTCCACCTACTTCAATAAGTACACTTTTGCCAGATAAATTTTGATTATATACTCCATTTACTGGCTCACTATCATTTATTATTACTCCCCTAGATAATCCTGGATATAGTTCATCTATTAAGTTATTAAGTTTTTCAGCAAAGCCTATATTGTTTTCTTTTTTAGTATGTTCAAATCCAGTTAGAAGCATTACTTTTGCATACGGTATACCATCTATATTAATATATGTAGTATTATATTTAGCAGAGTCTCTATGAATATCTATTAAGTATTTGATAGATGGATTTTCTATTGTTCTTAATCTAGCAAAGTATTCTGATGCATGATAGCTCATGTTATATGATAAATTATTATTATTTAGATATTCTTTTATGTTATTTGTTTCTACAATTGTTTTTATTCCTTTGTCATTTAGTTTTTCTTTTAATATATATGATGCAATTAATACATTTGGTTTTACTGAATAATCATAAACACTTTCTAAATTATATTCTTCTAATTGATGTGTGTTATATAAATAAACTATTGGTTTATCTATATTTATAGGATTAGGATCTATTACATATTCACTTTTACTATCATCATAACTAAAGTTATCTATTACTTCATGGGAAAATACGCTTAAGTCTTCTTTATTTATAGATTTATTTAATCCATTATATATCATGTATTTAGGACTACTTAGTTTTTTCTTTATATTGAGGACTATACTATTATTATTTTTAGTTGTTTCTTCTAATATTTTGTTTAGTAAATTATTTTTATTAACTATGTTATCTTTAAATAAGTAAATAATTCCTATAAAAGATATACTAAATAGTAATAAATATTTATATATAGCTTTAGTTTTTTTAATTTTAAATCTTTTCATAGTATCACCTATACAAAGTATACTAGATACATAATAAAAAATATGTCGTTTAATATTAGAATATTCTATTAATTGACATACTTATTATTGAACTAATACCATCTATTAATAAATCTATATCTTTAGTTGTTACTAACATATCTGGATTATTTTTGTTTATGTTTTCTAAATTTATTATAGTGGGCACTCCTATACAAATTACATTGGTTTTTAAAGTCTTTTTACTTATTTCATTAACTTTGTTTGTAACAGCACTCCCAGGATATAATCCTCCAGTAGATATTTGTATAGTACTTCCTAGTCTTGAAACATTTTCTGCTTTTAAAGAGTCAAATATTATTACTAAGTCTGTTTCAATTATATTAGTTAGTGATTTTATGAAATTGAAACTATTTATATTAGTTATACCTTCTACATCTTTATATATTTTAAATAGATTTTCTTCTATACCTATTTTTTCTATTATGTGATAGCCTAATGAATCACAAGAGATATTTTTATTACCTAAGCCTACAAATAGTATTTTAACTTTTTTATTGATGTTTAAATAACTTAAAGTATTTTTAATTGATGTATTTAGTACTTCTATTAGTTTTTCTATATTCTTAGACAGTTTATTTTTATTAAAACTAATAGTTATATATTTACCCTTATTTCTATTGATTTCTTTACTAAGTTTAGTATCTATTTCTATTTCACTTATAAATATATTATCATTTATTTTATTTTTTGTAGTTAATTCACTCAAATTAGCTAGTTTTTCACTTGTTTCTAAAAACATATTATCTTTAAACATATGATCACCTATTATTAAAATGAAGGTTTTAGTTGATTTTTATACATATTTTTGGTAGAATTTATTTGTACTTAAAAGGGAGGTGCATTATCTTGGCAAATATTAAAAGTCAAAAGAAAAGAATTATAACTAATAGAAAAAGTGCTTTACTTAATAATGATGTTAAACAAAGTATGAGAACTGCTATTAAGAAATTCGATAAAGCTTTAAAAGAAGATTTAGAATCAGTAAATGATAAGTTTACTACTGCAATTAAAGCAATTGATAAAGCTCAATCTAAAGGTGTTATTAAGAAGAATACAGCTAGTAGATATAAATCAAATTTATCAAGTAAATTAAAACAAGTAAATAATAAGTAATTACTTGTTTTTTATTTTTCTTTGTCATATAATAAATGTATGAAGACTATAAGAAATATAATATTTACAATAATGATGATGGGGATAGTCTTGGTTGTATACTTTAAGAAAGATGATATTGGTATAACTATTAGAGAGTTTCTTTTTAAAGAAAGTAAGCCTATTATAAAAGAAAGCAATATGTATAAAAGAAATTATGATTATATAAGATTTACTTATACTGATGATTTTTCACCTTTAACTAAGGATGATATATTAAATATTTATTTTAATATATTAAATAATGGATGGGAAGAGTTTACTTTTTATTGTCCTAAAGAATATGAGAATTGTACTAAAGATATTGATGAGATTGCTAATAATCAAGAACTTATGTCTAAAATTAATAATTATGTTAGTCCATTTAATAGTTTTTCTAGTATTAATACTAAGATAGCTAGTAATGGAGAGATAAATGTTATAGTGACTCATAAATATTCTAAAGACAAGATAGATGTTTTAAATAGTAAAATAAGTGAAATTATGTCTAATTTAGATTTAAATGATAAGACAGATAGAGATAAGATTAGTTTAATACATAATTATATTATTAATCATTCTACTTATGATGATAATGCAGTTAATAAGAATAGTCCTTATGATTCTACTAGTGCTTATGGTAATTTAATAGAAGGATATAGTATTTGTTCTGGTTATAGTGATGCAATGGCTTTATTCTTAGATAGAATCAATATTCCTAATATTAAAATTAGTAGTAGTAATCATATATGGAATTTAGTTTATATAGAGGGTAAATGGTTACATTTAGATTTGACTTGGGATGACACAGAAGATTCCAGATTGGGTAATAATTATTTCTTAATTACTAAAGAAAAGTTAAATAAACTAGATAGACAAGAACATACTTATGATGAAGAATTCTTTTTAGAAGCATATTAAAAGTTATAGATTTTCTATATATTCTATAACTTTTTTTTCTGTTTCATTAAAGTTTTTATAATTTATTTTAAACCACTGTATATTATCAAATTGATTATTGAACCAAGTATATTGTCTTTTAGCATATTTTTTAGTTCTTTTAAGTATTTCTTCCATAGCACTTCTTAAATCTGTTTTTTTATTTTTATAATCAAGTATTTCTTTATAACCTATAAATGTTTCTAATTTAGGATATTCTTTTAAATTACATGTTTCTTCAATTAAACCATTATATATCATATTATTGATTCTTTTATCTAAGTAGTTATTTAGTTCTTCTTTATTAGCAGTTAAACCTATCATTATAACATTATATAGTAGTTTATCTTTTTCTTTAGAGTTTTTTATTATATTTCCAGTTACATAGTAGTGAGTTAAAAACCTTTCTAGTCTTTTTCTATTATTTACATGAATTTGATTTTCTTTATAGATTTCATCTACTTTTTCTTTTAGTTCTTCATTAGTTAGACTAGAAAAGTCATAATTTAATTTTTCTTCTTTATCAAATTTATAATTATATAATAATGCTTTTATGTATAGTCCTGAACCACCTACTATGACTATGTTTTCATTTTTACATATTAGTTTATTAATAATAGCTCGCCCATCTCTTTGGTAATCCATAACTGTATAATCTTTGTCTAAATCTACTATATCTAGCATGTAATGTTTGATATCTAATTGTTCTTCTTTTGTTATTTTAGCTGTTCCTATATTTGCTTCTTTATATATTTGAGTTGCATCTGCATTTATTATGCTTGCATTATATTTTTTAGCTAAAGTTAAACTTAGTTCAGTTTTACCTACCCCAGTAGGTCCTACTACACATATAATTTTACTCATCATCATCACTCTTTTCTATTATATTGCCTTCTTCATCTAATTCTAAATTATTTACTGTAAGTACTTCTATAAATTCCATAAAGTCCATATTTTACTCCTTTAGTCCACTCTTTTAAATAGTTTTTCTAATTCATATTTAGTATATTTAATAATTGTTGGTCTACCATGAGGACAGGTGTATGGAAATTCACATTTAAATAGTCTTTTAATTAGTGTTTCTTGTTCTAATGGCCCAATATTGGTATTAGCTTTAACACTCATCTTACATGATAAATTAATAGCTATTCTTTCGTTAAATTTAACCCTATCAAATTTGGTGTCCATGTCTGTTATTATATCAAATATTTTATTTATACTTTCACTTTCTAGTCCTTCTTTAATCCATGTTGGATGAGATATTATTCTAATAGTATTTGCTCCAAATTCTTCAAAATCTATTCCAATAGAATTAATTAGTTCTTTGTTATTTATTATAGTCATGTAATCTTTAGTAGATAATTCTAAGTTTATTGGAAATAACATATTTGTTTTATTCACTACTTGATTTTTTAATTCTTTTAAATATTTTTCATAGTTTATCCTTTCATTAGCAGCATGTATATCAATCATATATACATTTTCATCATCATTAGCAAATAAATATAATCCCATAGCAAGTCCTACTGGATGAATCATATTGTTTTCCGCTTCTTCTTTTATTTCAGATGTTAATTCTAAATTATCGTTGACTATAAAGTTTATTTCTTGTTCTTCTATTACTTTTTTTTGTTCTTCTTCTTTATAAAAGTTGTATGGAGTGTACTCACTTGCTTCTTCTTTAAGTGATGTTTGATTTAAAGTTATTGGTTCTTCTTTGTATGCTTTATAAGTATTGTTTGTATTGTTTAATTTATCTCTTATTAGACCAAATAACAATTCTTCTAGAGTGTCCATTTTGCTAAATTTAATATCTTGTTTAGTTGGATGAATATTTACATCTATTATCGTTGGATCAGTTTCTATATTTATTACTGCGATTGGGAATTTTGTCTCAGCTAGAAATGTATGATATGCTTCTTTAATAATCCTATTTACATATTGATTTGTTACTATTCTTCCATTTACAAGAGTTGTTATAGAATTTTTAGTACTTTTGTATACATTAATATTACTTACATAGCCATCTATATCATAATCTAAATTACTACCATTTATATGAACCATATTCTTACTTACATTGTATCCATATATTTCATGTATTGTTTTTAATAAATCTCCACTACCAGAAGTTTTTATTATTTCTTTGTCATCATTTATTAAGTTAAATATTATATTTGGATGACTTAGAGCTAATTTTTCAATTAAGTTTACTACATTATTTAGTTCGGTATAGTAGCTTTTTAGAAATTTAAGTCTAGCAGGTGTATTATAAAATAAATTACTCACTGTTATGGATGTACCATTAGTTATTGAACTAATAGTGTGTTCTTCTAATTTACCACCTTTTATTACTACCTTAGTTCCTATACCATTATTATATGTATTTAATTCTACTTCACTTACACTTGCGATAGATGGTAATGCTTCTCCACGAAATCCTAGTGTATTTATAAAGAATAAATCATTTTCATTTTTTATTTTGCTAGTAGCATGAGGAGTAAAAGCTAATAAAGCATCACTTTTGTCCATTCCTTTTCCATTATCAATTACTTTAATTTCTTTTATTCCAGCTTCTATTAATGTAATTTTAATATTATTACTTCTTGCATCAATACTATTTTCTACTAATTCTTTAACTACACTACTTACTCTTTCTACTACTTCACCCGCGGCTATTTTATTTGAAAGAGCTTCACTCATTATGTTTATTATTCCCATCTATTACACTTCCTTTAAACTAATTTAGGCCTTTTACTTACTATTCTTTTATTTATTACATATAATATCATATCTGATTCACTTATTACTTTAATGAAACCAAATCCTTCTAAAACTATATCTTCATTACCTGAAGTTTTAATATATAATTTATTTAAGTTTATAAGTGACATATCTCTTATTAATTTACATTTTTTATATTCAAGTTCATTTTTTAAATAGAATATTAAATTAATAGTTTTCATACTTCTATTTTCTATTCTCATAAATTTATCTATAATAAGAGCTTGACCACTATATAAATGATATATTTTAGGATGTATTTCTTTTTTAGGCAATTTATTTTTATATTCATTCATATCTATATAATTCATTACTAATTTATCACTTATAAAACCTGGAGTGTCTATTATTGTTAGTTCATCACTAAGTTTTATTTCAATTAATTCAGTGGTTGTATTAGGTAAAATACTAGTAGTTACTACACTTTCTAAGCCCTTGCTGTTTAAAAGTGCATTAACTAATGTACTTTTACCTGAATTAGTAAATCCTACGATATATATTTTATTTACTTTATCTTCTATTAATTTATTATATAATAGGTCAATATTCATCTTTTTAGTTGAACTAGCTATAATTATATCTATGTCTTCTTCTACATTCATTTTAATCCATTTAATTACTTTATTATCTCTGATACTCTTTGGTAATAGATCTCGTTTAGTTAGTACTAGATATTTTTTAGTTTTAATTTTTTTTAATGGATTTAATGTTGTCTTACTTAATGTTGTTATATCAGCCAGATATAGTACTGGTATATTTTCTTCATTTATTTTATTTATAAATTCATCTATATCTACATTTTTATCAATTATACTTGTTTCTCCATAGTGTTTAATTCTAAAACATCTTAAACAGTATTCACTTTTATCATATACTTCTTTTTTTACGTAACCTAAAGCAGTTTCATCTGTTGTTTGTAATTCTTCTCCACATCCTAAACATTTCTTAATCATAATATTTTCCCTTTTTAAATACATCTTTTTTTTCTAAATTATTCATTATAATTTTTTCTATTTTTCTATTTATTATAGTAAATTTTCCGTCTTTTTTACTTATAGGATTAACTAATATGCTAGTCATACCCATTTTATTAGCACCTAATATATCAGTTAGTATTTGATCTCCTACACATGCGATTTCTTCATTTTTTAAGTTATATACTCTCATTATTTTTTTATAATTCTTTTTTAAAGGTTTTAACGAGAAATAGCATGAATCTATTTCTAAATGATTTCTAAAAGGTTCAACTCTTTCTTTCTTACTGTTACTCATTATAATAGGTTTTAAACCCATTTCTTTTATTTTTAACATTAAGTCAAATGTTTCTTTAGAAGATACTTTAACATCTACTGGTGCGATTGTATTATCTAAATCAAATACAACTAACTTTATTCCATTTTTCTTTAATTTATCATAATTAATTCTATATATACTTTGTGCATATATATCTGGTATAAATTTGTCCATTTTTACTCCTATCTTTCATCTAATTCAAATTCTTGATCTAATATTCTTATAGTGTCTCCTTCTTTAGCACCCATTTTTCTTAATTCTTCATCTACTCCTAAATGTTTTAGTTTTCTAGCAAATCTAAGAGATGCTTCATCACTATTAAATCTAGTTCTTTTTAGTAGAGTTTCTAAAGTTTTACCACTTATTTGCCATGTTGTGTCATTTATTTTAGTTATTTCATATGGTTTTTCATTTTTAAATTCATATAATACATAACTTTCAAATTCATTATCTTCATATATTTTAGTATCATTAACTGAATCTATTAATTCTCTTAGTTTGTATTTAAGTTCATTGATATTTTCTTTAGTTATAGTACTAGTAGTTATCACTTCTTCGTTAGGGTATGCTTTTTTAAATTTTTCTATGTTTTCTTTTGAATTAGGTATATCTATTTTATTAAGTATTACTATACTCTTTTTGTTATATAGTTTTTCACTGTAGTTTTTAACCTCGTTTTTAAGAATTTTATATTCTTCTATTATGTCTCTTCCTTCACTTTCACTGGCATCTAAAATGAATGCTATAACTTTAGTTCTTAAAGCATGTTTTAAGAATTTATCTCCTAGTCCTATGCCAGCACTAGCACCTTCAATAATACCTGGTAAGTCTGCGACTACATATGATTTTTCTTTTAAATCTACTACTCCTAAATTAGGTGTAAGAGTTGTAAAGTGATATTCGGCTATTTTAGGTTTAGCAGCACTTATTACACTTATTAAGCTACTTTTGCCTACACTTGGAAAACCAATAAACCCTACATCTGCAAGTAATTTAAGTTCACATTTAATAGTTTTTTCTTCTCCTTCTAGTCCATATTCACTTATAGTTGGTGCTTTGTTTTTATTTGATTTAAATGCAGCATTACCTTTACCACCTTTACCACCATAAGCAATAATAGCAGTTTCTTTATCTTTAGTTAGGTCTGCGATTACTAAGTTAGTATCAGTATCTATTATTGTAGTACCAGCAGGTACTTTTATAATTGTGTCTTCTCCACAGGCTCCTGTTCTTAGGGCACCACTTCCATTAGACCCTTTGTTACCTTTAATTAATTTTTGATATCTTAAATCAATTAAGGTTTTAAGTCCTTCATCAGCAATAAAAACGATATTTCCACCATTTCCACCATTTCCTCCATCAGGTCCACCTTTTTCAATAAATTTTTCATGACGAAAAGAAGTACATCCATCTCCTCCACGTCCAGCTTTAACTTTAATTATTACTTCATCTATAAACATATTTTATTTCACCCCGTTTAATAATAGTATTTTATCATGAAAACAAGAAAACAACAATCATTTAAGAAAGAAAAAAGAAAAAAAGCTATTGCTTTTCTTCAAAAAATTTATCAGCAGGTACACCAAGTACTTTACTTAGTTTATATAATGTAAAAGTACTTATTCCTTGACTCATATTAGGACTTTCTAAGGCACCGATTAAAGGTGTAGTACATCCTACTAAACTAGCCAGTTCTTCTTGTGTTAAATTCTTTAAAATCCTATATTTCTTTACATTATTACCTATTACCATTTTTAATTCTTCATTATTCATAAAACCTCCCTAACAAGTACTAGCACTTTCATCTACTACATACGGATCAGTTGGTGTACCAGTTCCCTTTACATAAACACATGTATCTAGAGATATTACTGGACGAACTGTTACATCATCTATTCCTACACTATAACCCATTACATAGCCATTGTTTTGAATTACATAGCTATGAGTATACGAATTAGTAGAACCCCAACCACCTGGAGACATAGTCCACCAGTCTTTTTCTCCTGTTATTATGTTACCAGCACTATTACTTATAAACCATGCATAAGGACTGGTTAAAGCCTTACCTCTAACACCTCCTGCATACATAAATTCATCTGTCGTCATTAAAGCTATTGGATAAGTTAATTCACCATTTCCACCATTATTTCCACTTACATTGAATTTATCAGCAACGGCTTGTGTACTTTCATATAATCCAAATGTCTTAGTATTAGTTCCACATTTATATGAAGGATAATAATTATTTAACCTACTATATGAAGCAAAATATAAATTTGAGCTTGTTGAATATGTGTATTTAGATGAATCATAACTCCTATCATTACAATATATTGCATCTTTACTTATATATTTATCATAATTAGTTAATAAATTATTTTTATACCAATTATCAATAACTGTTTTTATTGTACTTGAATTTGTATTCCCCCTAATATTTGCTAATGATCCACTTGTACCATACATATATCCAGAATACATAGTGTCAGTATCAGAAGAATTAAATGCAGAGGTACCTATATATCCACTTGTAGTATCATGAGTTGTTCCCACATATAGCATTCTAACACTTCCGTCTTCATTTATTCTTATTATTCTCCAATAAAAACCTCCAAATTTAACCCAGTTGTTTGTTGTATTACCAGAATAGTAATATACATTTTCTCCTTTTCCATCTCCATCAGTATCTTCAGTTGCAGTATCAGGATTCATTCTTGATTGATGATATATAGTTCCTGTCGTATTAGAAGTATTTCCAGTTTTAAAATTTGACTGTGACCTTACACCAACTGTTGGATTGTCTCTTAATATTGCATCCTTTAAAGTATATTTTATTTCTTGTAAGACAATTTTGCAAGTTTGTGTAGATTTTATATTATATACATTAATTTTATATCCAGCTTTTATGGCATTTGCTCCTCCATCACAATTTATGGTTAAACCAGTCATATTATAACCACTATTTGGAGTAATAGTAAATGTTGTTTCACCATTTCTTCCTACCATTGCAGATGATGGACTTGATGTTCCGTTTGTGACATTCATTGTTACTGTATATCCATCTTTAAAATCAACTGAACATTCTGTTGGTAAATTAATAGTGTCTAGCTCTATTAGACCTTTTTCCGAATTCCAAGTACCAGTACTACCATTTGTACATGTAACAGTATTAACTATATAAGGACTAGTGCTTTTAGGAAAATAATCTAATGCTGTTCCATTTAATGTTGCACTTGCTATTTTTATGTCTCCTTTTTCAACTAATATATATGGATTACTTTTTGTTCCACTTCCTGTTACACTTACATCATTTTGTAAATATATTACTGGTCTTACTCCAGAAGAACTTGTTGCTTCTCCTAGTATTCCACTTATTATTGTTTTTAATGTTCCACTTTCTTGTACATACCAACTATCACTTATGTTCATGTACGTTCCTTCATCATATTCA
>CAKOLW010000007.1 GCA_934096405.1 uncultured Bacilli bacterium | reverse complement strand
AAAAAATATAGTAATAATAAATATAAAGTAATGATATTAGTTAGAAAAGAAATTAAAAAGTTAGAAACTAATAGTTATATAGTAGGAATAGATATGGGAGTTAGTAATTTTGTTCATGATAGTTCTAATAATATATATAATGCTCCTAAAGAATTAATGAATACTTATGATAAAATAGGTAGATTACAAAAAAGTCTTTCTTTAAAAAAGAAAGGCAGTAATAATTATAAGAAAATAGAAAATAAGATTAATAAACTATATGATAAATGTAATAATGTTAGAAATGATTTCTTACATAAATTAAGTACTAGTATTATAAACGAAAACCAAGTTATAGTAGTAGAAGATTTAAATGTTAAAGAAATGTTTCAAAATAAGAATATAGCCAAAGTACTTGGAGATATATCTATATCTAAGTTTATTAATATGTTAGAATATAAAGCAAAATGGTATGGAAGAAAATTAATAAAGGTAGGTAGATATTATCCATCTAGTCAGTTATGTAATAACTGTGGTTATCAAAATAAAAAAATAAAAGACTATAGTATAAGATCTTGGCAGTGTCCTAGATGCGATAGTGTACATGATAGAGATTATAATGCAGCGAACAATATACTAGATAAGGGAATAGAATTATTACTTACCTAATTAATTATATATAGGGTAGGAACTATCCGAGTTTATGTCTCTTTACATTAATAATAGTATTATTAAATGGAGAAAATTCTAATAGTGATATTAGAAGCACGCGATATTAAATCGTGTGAGGTTCACGAAAATAATCACTTGTGGTAAACTATAAATGAAAGTAATAAATAAAAATATTTTATTTAGAGCATATTATTAAAAGGAGGAGAGTTTATGGGATTAGTAGACGCAATTATAATTGTAATACTTATGATAGGAATATTAGATGGAGTTAGAAAGGGTGCATTAGGAACTTTAGTTAGTTTTTTTGGTAGCTTATTAGTATTTATATTATCATGGGAACTAAAGGGAAGTGTAGCTAACTTTTTAATATCTAAATTACCTGTTATTGGAGGTAATGCTGCAATATCAGTTCTAATATATACAATAATAGCATTTATATTATTATTAATAGTATTTGGACTTATATATGAAGTATTAATCAAAGTAACAAAGGTAGTTGAAAAAATATTTGATGCTACTATAGTACTTGGTTTTGTATCGAGAATAATAGGAGCTATATTAGGATTCTTTAAAGCATACATATTTATATTTATTGTAGTCTTTGTACTAAGCATATTTAATATAAGCTACTTAAACAATTCTAAATTATATAACACTATACTTGAAAAAACGCCAGTAGTAGGTAATGTAGCTAAATCTACTTGGAATATGATAAAAGATGTATATAATAATAAAGATGTAAGTGAAAGCTTAAATGATATGGTTAATAATAAAATACTTACAGAAGAAAATAAAAACAAATTATTAGGGGGTAATTAATGACTTATTATAATGGAGAAAATTTTGATGAATTAGTTAAAGATGGTATAACATTAGTTGACTTTTATGCAGACTGGTGTGGACCATGTAAAATGTTAGGAACTGTTATTGAAGAAATAAATGATCCTGAAATTAAAATAATTAAAGTTAATGTTGATGAATATTCTGATTTAGCTAATAGATTTAGAATAATGAGTATACCACATCTAAAGTTCTTTAAAGATGGTAAAGAAGTAAGTAGTAGTGTAGGATTTATAGATAAAGAAACTTTAGAAGAAAAAATAAATGAAGTTAAATCCATATAAAAAAATCTCGTATGAGATTTTTTTTATAACTCAATAGTTTCAATAGGTTGTGCATTAATCGTAGGTTGTACTACCTGTGTAGGCTCTTCATTTTTATGAGAATTCTGAGCCATCTGTAAATTTGTTCTTAAATTATCATCATTATATGTACTAATATCATTCTCTAAATCAATTATTTTAAGAATCTCTTCAAATGTAGTTTCACCTTCAACAACTTTATTTAATCCATCTTGAAGAAGTGTTACAACATCACCTGTATATACTAATTCTTTTAATTCATGCTTAGGGACTCCATTAGTAATTGCATCCTTAATTTTATCATTTATAATTAACACTTCAAGTATAGCAAGTCTACCTTTATAACCATGAGTACAATTGGGACATCCTTCTTTATTAGCAACATACATCTCATTAACATCTTTTCCTAAAACGGTTTTAAAAACAGCCTTTTCATAATCAGTAGTAGCTCTTTTAATTCTACAACTTTCACAAACTTTTCTTGCCAATCTTTGACTTATAATTCCTTCTAATGAACTACCTAATAAATATCTTTCAACATCCATATCAGTTAATCTTTCAATTGTATTCAAACTATTATTAGTATGTAATGAACTTAAAACTAAGTGACCAGTGATTGAAGCACGAACGGCAATTCTAGCTGTTTCATCATCACGAATCTCACCAATCATTATAATATTAGGGTCTTGTCTTAAAATACTTCTTAGTACAGTAGCAAAGTCTAATCCAATTTCTGACTGAGTTTGTACTTGGTTAACACCAGCAATGTCCATTTCAACTGGGTCTTCAACTGTAATTATATTAACACTTTCAGTATTTAACTTTTGTAAAATAGAATATAAAGTGGTAGATTTACCAGTACCAGTCGCACCAGTAACAAGAATTATACCATTAGGAATTTTAATTAATCTATTAATTTTTTCCATCGCATCTTTACTAAATCCTAAATTATCTAATCCAGCTAAACTCATAGAATAATCAAGAATACGAATAACTATTTTTTCACTATTATTAGTAGGTAAACTAGATACCCTCAAATCCAATAACTTATCACCAATTTTACTTTTAATCGCACCATCTTGAGGCAAACGAGTTTCCATAATATTCATTCCAGCAATCATTTTAATACGACTAATCATATTTCTTTTATACTTAGTTGGAACTATACTATAATCTGATAAAACCCCATCTATTCTAAACCTAATTTTTAATTCATCTTTGCTAGGATCAAAGTGTATATCAGATGCACCCTTATTAACTGCATCAATAATAATTTCATTAGCAATCTCAACTATAGGCATTTTTTCAAAATCAAATTCTTTCAAAATTCCCACTTCCTATTCTAAAAAATATTATACCAAATTACATCACATCAAACAAGGTATTTATTAAATAAATTTTATATGATATACTTTAGTAGGTGATAACATGAATAAACAAGGATTTACAATTGTAGAATTAGTAGTATCTATAGTACTTTTAATGGTTTTAGCTTTACTTTTAATACCTAAAATACTAGATCAAGATACTAAAACAAAACAAAAAATATATGAAGAGCAAATAACTCTAGCTAAAAATGCAGCATATAAATATGGTTATAAAATAATAGATGATTTAAGTAGTACTGAGTGTACTGATGTAACTATAGGTACTTTAATTAAATTAAAATATTTAGAAGGAACAGGAGATACTAAATTTGTTATGGAAAATCCATTAACTGGAAAATCAATGAACAATGAAACATTTTGTATTAAATTTGTAGATAACAATATAGAAGTAACAAAGAATTAGGAATAAATATGAAATATAAAGAAGAATTCTTAAAATATTTAAAAGAAGAAAAAAATTATTCTGATTTAACCATATTAGATTATGATGAAGATTTAAATGAGTTTTTAAACTTAGTAAATAAAGATGTTGCTAAAATAGAAAAAGATGATATAAAAGTATATCTTACGATACTATTTAAACATAACAATAAATCTAGTACAATTAGTAGAAAAATTAGTTCATTAAAAAGTTTCTATAAATATTTGAATTTAAAAGGAATAATGAGTCATAATCCGATGAGTACTATAAAATACCCAAAGAAGGAAAAATTATTACCTAAATTTATACAATATAATGAACTAGAAGAATTACTTAAAGTAAGCAAAGAAGGAAAATTTGGAGATAGAAATAATCTAATTATAGAATTACTTTATGATACTGGTGTAAGAGTTAGTGAACTTGTTAATATTAAAATATCTGACATTGACTTTGATAATAAAAAGATAAGAATAATGGGAAAAGGTTCCTATGAGAGATTTGCTTTCTTTGGAGAAAATGGATACATTGCCTTAAAAAAATATATGGATGGATTACGTATACAATTACTTGACAATAAAAGTAGTGATTTCTTGATACTAAATAAAGATGGTGGTAAAATAACTCCTAGGGGTGTGGCTAAAATAATAGATAGTATGATTAAAAATACATCGATAAAATTAAAAATTAGTCCACACACATTAAGACATACATTCGCAACACATTTACTTGATAATGGTTGTGATATTAGAAGTGTTCAAGAAATGCTTGGACATAAAAATATTAATTCAACTCAAGTATATACACATGTTACAAGTGAAAGACTTAAAGAAGTTTATTTTAGGAGTCATCCAAGAGGGAGAGTCAGATGAGTAAGTTATATTTTAGATATGGTGCAATGAATTGTGGTAAAAGTACAAGTTTACTTCAAGTTGCACATAATTATGAAGAAAGAGGCATGAAAGTAGTTTTACTTAAACCTTCTGTTGATACTAAGGCTAATGAAAAAATTTCTAGTAGAATAGGATCAGAAAGAGAAGTAGATCATTTAGTATTACCTAATGAAAAATTGTATTTGTATCTTACTGAACTACCTAAAAAGAATATATCATGTGTGCTTGTAGACGAAGCACAATTTTTAAGTGAAAGCCAAGTAGAAGAATTATTTGCTTTTGCTAAAATGGGAAACATACCTGTTATTTGTTTTGGACTTAGAACAGATTTTAGAACAATGTTTTTTGAAGGTAGTAAAAGATTATTTGAACTTGCTGATGAACTTGAAGAATTATACACAATTTGTAGATGTGGAAAAAAAGCTAGATTTAATGGAAGACTGAAAGATGGAAAATTTATTACTGAAGGTGAACAAATTTCCATTGATGATGGTAAAAACTATGAAAGTTTATGTGGAGAATGTTACTTAAAAAAAGTTAAAAAAATGAAAGGATGGTATTAACATGAAATATGTTTATTTGTTTTCTGAAGGAAACAAAGATATGAGAAATTTACTTGGTGGTAAAGGTGCTAACTTAGCAGAAATGACTAAATTAGGTTTACCAGTACCTCAAGGATTTACTATCACTACTGAAGCTTGTACAAGATATTATGATGATGGTAAAAAAATAAGTGAAGATATTCAAAATGAAATATTTGAGAATATTAAAAAAATGGAAAGTATTACTGGTAAAAAGTTTGGTGATATAGAGAATCCTTTACTTGTATCAGTTAGAAGTGGTGCTAGAGCTAGTATGCCTGGTATGATGGATACTATTTTAAACTTAGGATTAAATGAAGAAGTTGTTGAAGTTTTGGCAAGAAAGAGTAATAATCCTAGATGGGCTTGGGACTGTTATAGAAGATTTATTCAAATGTATTCTGATGTAGTTATGGAAGTAGGTAAGAAATACTTTGAAACTTTAATCGATAAAATGAAAGAAAGAAAAGGAGTTACACTAGATGTTGAGTTAACTGCTGAAGACTTAAAAGAACTTGCTAATGAGTTTAAAGAAGAATATAAGAGTAAAGTAGGTAGTGAATTTCCTACAGATCCAGTTGAACAATTAATGGGTGCTATTAAAGCTGTATTTAGATCATGGGATAATCCAAGAGCTAATGTATATAGAAGAGATAATGATATTCCTTATAGTTGGGGTACTGCAGTAAATGTACAAATGATGGCATTTGGTAATATGGGTGAAACATCTGGAACTGGTGTTGCATTTACAAGAGATCCTGCTACTGGTGAAAAACATTTAATGGGTGAATTCTTAATGAATGCTCAAGGAGAAGATGTAGTTGCGGGTGTTCGTACTCCAGAACCTATCTCTCATTTAAAGGAAGTTATGCCTAATGTATATGATGAGTTTGTTAGTATATGTAATAAACTAGAAGATCATTATCATGATATGCAAGATATGGAATTTACTATTGAAAATGAACATTTATATATGTTACAAACAAGAAATGGTAAAAGAACTGCTAAGGCTGCACTTAAGATTGCATGTGATTTAGTTGATGAAGGTAAAATTACTGATAAAGAAGCAGTATTAATGATTGATCCTAGAAATTTAGATACTTTATTACACCCTACATTTGATGCTGAAGCATTAAAGAATGCTCATGAAATTGGTAAAGGTCTTGCTGCATCTCCTGGTGCTGCTAGTGGTAAAGTAGTATTTACTGCAGAAGATGCTAAAACTGCTCATGAAAATGGAGAAAAAGTAGTATTAGTAAGATTAGAAACTTCACCAGAAGATATTGAAGGTATGAAAGCAAGTGAAGGAATTTTAACCGTTCGTGGTGGTATGACAAGTCATGCAGCAGTTGTTGCTCGTGGTATGGGTACTTGCTGTGTATCAGGATGTCAAGAAATTATAATGGATGAAGAAAATAAAAAATTCGTATTAGGTGGTGTTACATTTACTGAGGGTAGTGAAATTTCAATAGATGGTACTACTGGTAGAATTTATGAAGGATTAATTAATAAAGTTGATGCTACAATTACTGGAGAATTTGAAAGAATTATGGCATGGGCTGATAAATATAGAAGATTATCTGTTAGAACTAATGCAGATACTCCAAGAGATGCAAAAAAAGCACGTGAATTAGGTGCTGAAGGTATTGGTCTTTGTAGAACAGAGCATATGTTCTTTGAACCTGATAGAATTGCTGCTATTAGAGAAATGATAGTATCAGATACAGTTGAAGAAAGAGAACACGCATTAGAAAAAATTGAACCAATGCAACAAAAAGACTTTGAAGAGCTTTATGAAGCAATGGAAGGCTATAGTGTAACTATTAGATATTTAGATCCACCACTTCATGAATTCGTTCCTACTGAAGAAGCAGATATTAAATTACTTGCTGATAGTCAAGGTAAAACTGTTGAACAAGTTAAAAACATTATTGCATCACTTCATGAATTTAATCCAATGATGGGACACAGGGGTTGTCGTTTAGCTGTAACATTCCCTGAAATTGCTAAGATGCAAACAAGAGCTGTTATTAAAGCTGCTATTAATGTTTCTAAAAAATTAAATAAGAAAATTGTTCCTGAAATTATGATACCTCTAGTAGGAGAAGTAAAAGAATTAAAATATGTTAAAAATGTTGTTTGTGCTACTGCAGATGAAATTATAAAAAATGAAAACTTTGATATGGAATATCATGTTGGTACAATGATAGAAATTCCAAGAGCTGCATTAACTGCAGATGAAATTGCTACTGAAGCAGACTTCTTCTCATTTGGAACTAATGATTTAACTCAAATGACATTTGGTTTCTCAAGAGATGATGCTGGTAAATTCTTAGGTGCTTATTATGATAAGAAAATCTATGAGAATGATCCATTTGCTAAATTAGACCAAAAAGGTGTTGGTAAATTAGTTAAAATGGCTGCGACAATGGGTAGAGAAGCAAATCCTAATATTCATTTAGGAATATGTGGAGAACATGGTGGAGATCCATCAAGTGTTGAATTCTGTCATAATGTTGGACTTGATTATGTATCATGCTCACCATACAGAGTACCAATTGCTAGATTAGCTGCTGCACAAGCCGCAATTAAAGCAAATAATTAGTAAAATCATTAAAAATGAATATAATATAAATGGGTATGCTAAATTTGACATTTTCTAAAAAATAGTATACTTTACTTACGTTGAAGCAATTCAATGGTAAATGTTAGCCGCTTATGGATGGCGCGGGATATAAATTATTCCAGACGAGAAATCTTAATCGCTCCCGGATGGTGCGATCAATAAATTATTCTGGTCAAAAATGTATGAAAACTTTATCTTATGATAGAGTTTTCATTTTATTATCTAAGTAAATAAAATATTTAATGTATCTTGAAATATATAAAAATACCTTCACACAAGCGAAAGTATTATAAAACTCTTAAAAGTATATCTTAATTTTTTCTTTTCAAATACTCATATTTAAATTTATTTTCTTCAAGTTTAGCTGTTTCTTCTAATATAGAATCTTTGAAAAAATTTCCAGTGTAAACATCATGAGCATGTTTAAATTCATGAATAGCAATTTGTGCAGTTTTTAAATCTATAACATCAGGAACACATATAACTAATTTTTTTAATTTGTTATCTTGATTCAAATCATACCAAACTCCGTAATAATGCATTTTTGAGTTATAATTTATATAAGGATTTTTAATAACTTTGGTTTTATCACTAATATAATTCCAAAAATTATCTTCATATTTCAAATAATCTTTAATATCTTCTATAGTTAAATTAAGACCAAGTACCTTTAGTTTAAATTCTTCATTTTCAATTAAAGTATCAAAATTCTTAGTAATACGTCTATAAGAATAATTTCTATTAATTTCCAATTCTTTTTCTATATCATCAATCAATCTATAATAATAAATGATAGTTTTATCACTTAAATCATTTAATTCAATAATCAAATGATTAACAGCATCAAAATCTTTATATAATCCATCTTTTAATATTAAACCTAATAAATGATTCTCTTCAGTTAAAATTTGCATATATTCAAATTTAGCTTTATTCAATTCTTTTAAATAATTATCAGAGAATCCCTTTTTAATTAAAATATTAAATAACAAAGAAAAATATTCCTTTAACATCATTATTTTAGCTGAAATATTTTCTATTTGAATTTCTCTAATATCAATTTTTAACATATCTAGTTCATTTTTCGTCATACATAAATCACCTTATAAAGTATTATATCATAGATTATATAAATTTTTATAAATAATAAAAAACACTTTCACATAAGTGAAAGTACTATAAATTCTTACTAGGAGAGTTCATGCTCTCTTTTTTCTTTTCCTCAAACCTAGGTTTAAAATCTAATTCATAAATTGAATCACATACTTTATAATAATAGAAAGTAATTAAATCATTATAATCATTATTTACTATTCCTTTTTCTAATGCATCATGATATGCTTTTCTTTCTTTTTTAACAATATAAACAGGTGGTAAATTTCTTTTCTTGAACATCAAATTAAGTAATGCACGAAATGTTCTTTTATTTCCATCTTTAAAAGGTTGTATTCCAATTAGATAACCAGTGGTTTTAACAGAATAAGCAATATACTCTAAAATATTAGGATTGTTTAATGCTTTATTATATTCTTCCTTTTTCTCACTCGATAAGTATGAATTCATAATTCTCATAACATCTTTACCATCAGGAACATCAACATTATAATCCCTCATAACAACAGATTCTGTCCTTAAAGCACCGCCAAATTTAGTCTTTTCTCCCAACTTTAACATTTCTTTAGCTTTATTATATTTTTCTAAACTCTTTTCTTTCTTTGCTTCAATTAATAACTTTCTAGCTTTACTATTTAACTCTTCATATTCTTTAGCATTCTTATCATCTAAAGGTTTATATAAAATTTGATGAATAATCATTGAATTTATAAATATATTAAAATCATCATGATTAACATCAAAACTTTGTATATAATCATACACTAAAGATAGTCCCTTTCTTTCTTCATTAGTATCATTTTTTTCAACCAAAGCCTCATTAGAAACATACTTTCTTTTAAATGTAGAAACCATTTTACTATGATTAGGTCTAATTAATCTATAATACTGCAATATTAGATTTTTACATATTGAATGGTCATCACTTCTATAAATATTACTATGAGATTTAGAAATATTATACAATTTAAAAGCAGTTTCTAATAAACTTAGTTCTTCACTACTAATTTCATTATAACCCATAACAACGTCTCCTTATACTTAAATTATATACTTTTTATCTTTTAATGTCAAAAATATATGATAAAATAAGGGTGGTGGTTGTAGTGGATTATAATAGTTTAATTAATGATAATGAAATGTATTTATATAAAATAGAAGGATTTTCAAGTATTAGAATTAAATTAAATTTTAAAGTTGAAAATAATTTGAAAAACTTTATTGGCTTAAAATTACTTTCTAGTTATATATTTGAAAATAATAAAGTATATAATACTGTACCTAAAATACAAACTAGAATAAAAGAGCTATATAATTTCTTTATTGGAAGTGGCTCTTATACTTTTGGTAAATATCTAATGTTTGAAGTAAATATACATTTTTTGAATAAGTATGTTTTAAATGATGAATATTATTTAGACTTAATGACCTTTATAAATGATATGCTATTTAAAGTTAAATATAATAAAAAGTCTTTAAAAGATATAAAAAACAGGGAATTAAACTATATTAAAAGTTATCTTAAAAATGAAAATAATATTATGTATTTAGAATATCTTAAGTATAATTTTAAAGATACAACTGAGTATAACTATTCTTTAAATAATAAAGATGAAATTATTAAAATAATAAATGAATATAGTTCTGAGGACTTAAAAGAATTACATGATAAAATATTCAAGAACTTTTATAAAGGCTTAATAATGGGTAATGTGAGTGATGAAGATTATAAACTATTTAGAAAATTCTTGAACTTTAAGTCTAACATAAAAAAACTTGATTACATTGATGATGAAAAGCTAATGAAAAAGAATAAAGACTACGAAATAGTAAGTGATAAAACTAATTTATCTAGGATTTATATAACTTATAGATTTAAAAAAAGAGATATTGCATTACTTGATTTTATTAATAATATTATGAATAGTTCTCATGGACCTTTATTTAGTATATTAAGAAGTAAATATGGTTTAGTTTATTCATTTGGATTTTCATATAAATATTATAAAAGAAGAATACTCATATCTGCTCAGATAGATAAAAATAATAAAGATAAATTTATAAGTGGAGTAAAAGAAGCATTCAATTTAATGAAGAATAAAACTTATGTTAAGAAACTATTAAATGAGGATAAACAAGCTTATAAAGATGACTTATATACATTAGAAGAAAATATGAATAGAATGTTTAAAATGTCATTCGAGCATATTATGAAACCTTATGAAAATTATGATCAATTAGAATTTCTTAATAATTTAGATAAATATAATGAAGAAGATATTATTAACTATTTTAATACATTTGAAAGAACTAATATATTCTTTTATAAAGGGGTGATGAAGGATGAATGATAAATATAAAATACATGTATTAAGTAATGGAGTAAAACTCTATTTATATCCAAGTGATAAACTAAAAAGATTCTATGTTAAATATGTAATTAATTATGGGTCTGATGGAAAATGGTTTAATTTTAAATATAAGAATAAAAAATATACTGTGGAACCAGGTGTTGCACATTTTCTAGAACATTTATTAGGAGAACATTCTAAGAATGGTAACATATATACTAATTTTTCTAAAAGAAATTATGGAAGAAATGGAGTTACTACATATAATAAGACATTTTATTATTTTGAAGGTATAAGAAATATTAAAAAGTCTATTAAAGAGTTAATTGAAGCAGTGGATATACCTTTATTTACTAAGGAAGATGTAGAAAACTCTAGAAAAGCTATAATAGAAGAATGTAAAATAGATAAGAATGATTACTTTTATGTTATGTGTGGATTATTAGATAGAAATATTTATAATAGTTATGAAAAAATACACAAGTCACTGAGTGTAATAGGTAATCCAGATACAACAAATAAAATAGATTATGATATGTTAAAACTATGTTATGATGCATTTTATTATGATGAAAACAAATACTTACTTATCGCAGGAAACTTTGATGAAAATAAAATGATTAAATATGTAGAAAGTATTTATGAAAACATTCCTAAACATGAGAAGAAAGTTAAAGAAATCTCATATGATTTACTTCCTGTAAGAAAGAGAAAAGAAGTAATTAAAATGAATATTGCTAACCCTTATGTAGGTTTAACATTTAAGGAAGAATTACCATTTAATTATGATAAAACTTTAATACAAGCATATCTTATGATTTATTTGTATGCTAAATTCTCATTTTCTAATAAATTTATTAATAAACTTTTAGATAAAAAGATAATTGAAAAGAAAATCAGTGATGAATGTAGTAGAAATGAAAATATATTATTATTTACTTTTAAAGCATATACTAAACATAAAGATAAATATATTAAAGAGTTAATTAAAGAACTTAAGAAAAATGATATTACTAAGAAAAAATTTGATTTATTTAAAAAAGCTATTATTTCCGATATAGCTTTTAGTAGAGATAATTTATATAATGACTTTAAAGAATTTCAAGATATTATAGAATATGATTATTTAGTAGATGAATTAATGTTTATTAAGAATTTAGATTACAAAGATTTTATTAAGTTTACTAGAGTCTTAAAGTTTGATAATTACATAGAGGTTTTAATTGAACCTAAATAATTTTAAATTTTATTATTCTTTAAAAACTCTCTATATAATTTAACTAATGCTCTTTTTTCAATTCTTGAAACATAACTTCTACTAATCTTTAAATCTTTAGCAATTTCTTTTTGTGTTTGTTCATCATGATTTCCTAATCCATATCTTCTTATAATAATATCTTTTTCTCTTTTAGTTAAAACTTCTAAATAATTCTTAAGTAAATTAACATTATCTTTAAAATGTATTAATTCTAAAGAATCGACTGTTTCTTCTTTTATAACTTCACCCAGAGTTATCTCATTACCATCTTTATCATATCCAATAGAATCATTTAAACTAATATTATTTTGATTCTTTTTATTTTGTCTTATATACATAAGAATTTCATTCTCTATACATTTCGCAGCATAAGTAATTAATTTAACAGGTTTATCTATATTATAAGTATCTATTCCTTTAATTAAACCAATTGTACCTATACTTATTAAATCATCAGTATTTTCATTAAATGTTTCATATTTCTTAACAATATGTGCGACTAACCTAAGATTATGTTCAATAAGTATATTTCTTGCTTCTTTACTACCATTAATCATTAAAAATATATTTCTTTCTTCTTCCTCTTCAGTTAAAGGTTCTGGAAATACATTAATACTATAACTAGTTGTAAAAAACCCAAATTTTTTAAAAAACTCTAATATTTTCTTTATCATACTAAATTATATTAGCAATAAATTATTTTATGATATCGTTTGACATTTGTACTAAATTATGCTACAATACTCTTTACTGAGAAGGGGGATACTATGGAAGATATAGATATTAAACTTGGAAAAGAAAAATTAATTCAAACAATTAAAAGAGTAATAAATAATAAAAATTTTAGAACAATTGAAAATAGTATATTAGATAAAAATGATGCTTTTTTATCTTATTTATTTGCGAAAGAAATAGAAGGTGCAGATATACCTAGTCATTTAAATGTAGTTTTAAATAGTGAAGACTATCAAACTATATATACTTTTGCTATGGAAATAAAGTGTGATAAAAAAGGATTACAAAATAAAATAACAAAACATGGAGATGCAAGATGGATCTACTATTTAGCATGGGCAGAGAATATTGATTTTGAATCTTTACAAGAAGCACTTTTTAACACAGGAAACATAGATTATATATTTAATTTTGGTCTTAACTTTGATAATGCAGATAAACAAAAAATTACTGAAATGGTTATAGCGAGTAGAAGAATTGATTTAATTGCTCAATTAGGTAGATATGGAGTAAATTTTTATCAAAGAGAAAGAATAATAAGTGAAATACAAGAAGAAAATATAAGAAGTCTTCGTAGGAATAATAAATAGATTAAAAATCTATTTATTTTTTTAAAAATATTTGATAAAATTAATTTAGGTGAAGAAAATAATGTTTAATGAAAATGATGTAAAGTCAAAAATGGACAAAGTAATTGAAAATTTAGAAAGTAGATTTACTACTGTAAGAGCGGGACGTGCTAATCCAAATATTTTAAATGGGATTATGGTAGAATATTATGGGGCACCAACACCAATTCAAAGTGTTGCAACTATAAGTGTACCTGAAGCTAGACAATTAATGATTAAACCTTTTGATAAGAGTTTATTAAAAGAAATTGAAAAAGCTATATATGCAGCTGAATTGGGTATGGCTCCTACTAATAATGGAGAAGTAGTATTTTTAACTATTCCTGAATTAACTGAAGAAACTAGAAAAAATTATGTTAAACAAGTTAAAGAAATGGCTGAAGAAGCAAGAATAGCTTTAAGAAATGTAAGACAAGATGCTAATAACAATATTAAAAAAGAAGAATATGCAGAAGATGAAGAAAAAAGATATCTTGATCAAGTACAAAAACTTATAGATAAATATAATGTAATAGTAGAAGAAAAATATAAAGAAAAAGAAAAAGAATTATTAAGTATTTAATTAAGTACTTGAATTGTTTACCAAAATTTGTTATAATTATATTGTCATTCAGACATATAATATTAGTGGACATAAAAAAAGAGTAATACCTAGCTTTGAGCTGTTAGGTGTTTACTCAGTCCAATTATTTAACTGGTGAACACCGTCTCAGTTGAGTCGGTGTTCTATTTGTCTTAGAAAACTTATGCTTTAAAGCATAAGTAGTTTTATTATTAAAACTAAAATTATTATTAGAGTTATTAAATACTCCACTTCTAATCCTTTCCATTGGACATCACCTCCATTCCTAAATTATAAAAAAATTATTGGACTGAGGTAAGAACACCTAACTACTAAGTATTACTCATACCCAGATTGTATCATCTCTAAAGATTTAAAACAAGCAAACAATATTAATTTTTTCTATATTTTTATTTATGAAAAATAGATTAACTACTTGAAAAATCATGAAATTTGCATTAAAATATAAGTATCTTTTGGAAGAAAGTGTAGTATATAATTTAATTTTTAGAGAGTTAGTGGTTGGTGTAAACTAATAATGTTATATATGAAGTTTCATTCTTCTGTTAAAAAAGAATCGTATAACTGCGTTAAAGTAATGAGAGCATAATAACTTTATGAATTAAGGTGGTACCGCTAGTAATAGTCCTTAAGCATGAAGTTTTTTTGTTGAAGGAGGCATATATGAAAAATAAAAAAGTATCTTTTCCAAAAGGATTCTTTAGTAATATGAAATCTAAAAATAATGATTTTATAAATACTAAAGAAAAAGAATTATCATTTAAATGGAGTAAAAATGTATTAAATGGTAAAAGTAAAGTAAGGATTGTTGCCTTAGAAAAGTAAAGAAAGGAATAAAAGTATGAAAGAAAAATTAGAAACAATATTAATTGAAGCAAGAGAAAAAATAGATAATGCTAAAGAAGAAATGGAAATGAATTTAATTAAAAGTAAATACTTTGGTAAACAAAGTGAATTTGCTTCTATAATGAAAGAAATGGTAGGACTTACTCCTGAAGAAAAGAAAACTTTAGGAATGCTTACTAATGAATTTAGAACTACTTTTAATAATATTTTTGATAGTAAACTAGATAATATAAAGAAAGAAGCATTAAATAGAAAATTGGAAAATGAAAAAATAGATATAACATTACCTGGTAAAAAAATTAAAAATGGTAGTTTACATCCTTGTACTCAAGTTAGAATGGGCTTAGAAGATTTATTTGTAAGCATGGGATATGATGTGGTAGAAGGTCCAGAAGTAGAAACAGATGACTATTGTTTTGAAAAACTTAATATACCAAAAGATCATCCAGCTAGAGATATGCAAGATACTTTCTATATAACTGAAGATATGTTACTTAGAACACAAACTAGTAGTGTACAAGTTAGAACAATGCTTGCTAATGAAGAGAAGATACCTATTAAAATAGTATGTCCTGGTAAAGTTTATAGAAGAGATAATGATGATGCTACTCATAGTCATCAATTTATGCAAATGGAGGGACTAGTAGTTGATAAAAATATAAGTCTAAGTGATTTAAAAGGTACTTTACTAGAAATGGCTAGAAAGATATTGGGACCTAATACTAATATTAGATTTAGACCTAGTTTCTTTGGATTTACTGAACCTAGTTATGAAGTAGATGTTACATGCTTTAAATGTGGTGGTAAAGGTTGCCCTTTATGTAAAAATATTGGATGGATTGAAATATTAGGTAGTGGTATGGTTCATCCTAATGTACTTAGAATGTGTGGTTATGATCCTGAAGTTTATACTGGATTTGCATTTGGTGTAGGAATAGAAAGACTTACTATGTTTAAATATGGTATAAGTGATTTAAGAAATATATATACTAATGATTTAAGGTTTTTAAATGAATTTGATAGAAAGGATGGTTTAAATGATACTAAGTAAAAAGTTTGTTAATGATTATGTAGAAATAGATGATACTATAGAAAATATTGCTAATAATATGACAAGAGTTGGCAATGAATATGATTATGCAGGTAAACTTATTAATGCTACTAACTTAGTTATTGGTGAAGTACTAGAGTGTACTATGCATCCAGATAGTGATCATTTACATGTTTGTAAAATTGATGTAGGAACTGAAATATTAAATATAGTATGTGGTGCTCCTAATATGAGAAAAGGACTTAAAGTAATAGTTGCTTTACCTGGTGCTAAATTACCTGGTGGAGAAATTAAAAGAGGGGTAATTCATGGAGTAGAAAGTAATGGTATGTGTTGTAGTATTGCTGAATTAGGGCTTGATAAGAAATTCTTAAGTGAAAAAGATATTGAAGGAATACATGAATTACCATTAGATGCTCCAATTGGAGAAGATGCTTTAAAATATTTAAATTTAGATGATGAAATAGTAGACTTTGAACTTACTAGTAATAGAAGTGACTTAATGAGTATGATAGGTATGGCTTATGAACTAAGTGCTATTTATGATAAACCAGTTAATGAACCTAAACCTAAATATGAAAGCCATGAATCTAACTTTATGGATGATATGACATTAGTAGTAAGTACTGATAAAGTAAAAACATTTTTATTAGGTAAAGTAGAAAATGTAAGTATAAAAGAAAGTCCAGAATTTATTAAAACTAGACTAATTGCATGTGGTATTAGACCTATAAATAATGTAGTAGATATATCAAATTATATAATGATGGAAACAGGTCAACCACTTCACTTCTATGATGCTGATAAAGTAGGCAACTATATGGAAGTTAGAATGGCTAATGATGGAGAATTACTAACTACATTAGATAATACAGAAAGAACTTTAACTAAAAATGATTTAGTTATATGTGATTCAAAAGGTTCAATAGGACTTGCGGGTGTTATGGGTGGACTTGATACTGAAGTAACTAATGAAACTAAAAATATCTTAATAGAAAGTGCTATATTTGATGCTGGTACAGTTAGAAAAACTGCTAAAAGAATATTAAGAAGTGAAGCATCAAGTAGATTTGAAAAAGGATTAGATATCAATAGAACATACTTAGCTATGGAAAGAAGTAAAGAATTACTAAGTAAATATGCTAATGGTAATGTATTAAGTGGCACTGTTATATATGATTTATCTAATAAAGAAGAAAAAGAAGTAAATATTACTTTAGATAAAATTAATAGTGTTCTTGGAATGAATCTAGAAATAAGTGATGTAGTAGATGTACTTAATAGACTTAAATTTACTATTAATGTAAAAGGTAATGAATTTAATATAAAAGTTCCTACTAGAAGACAAGATGTAAGTATAAAAGAAGATATAATTGAAGAAGTAGGTAGAATATATGGAGTAGATAATATTGTTCCAACATTACCAAAAAGTTCTAAAAAAGGTAGTATGGATATCTATAATAGAGAATTAAAAGTAAGACTTTCTACACTAGGACTTAATGAAGTTTTAACTTATAGTTTAGTAAGTGAAAAAAATGCTAAAAGTTTTGGTAATGAGAATCTAGAATTAATAAAAGTACTAGAACCATTAGTAAGTGAAAAGAGTAACTTAAGAACTAGTATTGTTCCATCTTTAATTGAAGTATATGATTATAATAAAGCTAGAAATATAACTGATGTAAGTATATTTGAAATAGGTAAAAAGTATTATAAAGAAAATAATGAATATAAAGAAGAAGAACTATTATCTATATTAATGTCAGGTGAATTAATCGGAGGAATAAATACTAAAATTAATGCTGATTTCTATTACATAAAAGGTATAGTAGAAGGAATACTTGATTATTTAGGTTATAAAAATAGATATGATTTTACTACACCAGTAACTATAAATGAATTACATCCATATCAATCTGCAAATATAATCGTAGGTGGTAAATGTGTAGGATTTATTGGTAAATTACATCCAAATATAAATAAATCTAACATATATGTAAGTGAAATTAATTTATCTTTATTAAGAACTATGAAAACTGGTAAAATGAAATTTAAAGAAATAAGTAAATACCCTAGTATAGTTAAAGATGTATCATTTATATTAAATAATGATATAACTAGTAAAGAGATAATTAGTGATATAAAGAAAAACTCTAGTAAAATATTATCTAGTGTTAAAGTATATGATGAGTATAAATTAGATGTTGAAAAAAGTTTAACATTTACATTAACATTTATGGATGAAACAAGAACTTTAACTGAAGATGAGGTTATGAATGAATTTAATAATATAATAGAAGTAATAACTAAAAAATATAATGCTAGAATTAAAAACATGTAGAAAATGCATGCTTTTTTTCTTTTAAAAATACACTTAATGTGAAATTTATGTAAAAATATAAAATAAAACTTTATAATAAAAATCAAATGTAGTATAATGTATTCAAGAAAGAGAGTGAAGAATATGAATACAGGTTTAATTATAACTATAGTAGTTGTAGTACTTATTCTATTATATGTAATAAGTTCATACAACACATTAGTAAAATTAAGAAATAGGGTTAAAGATCAATGGTCTCAAATAGAAGTTCAACTTAAAAGAAGATTTGATTTAATACCTAATATAGTAGAAACAGTTAAAGGTTATGCTAAGCATGAAAGTGATACACTAAAAGGAGTAATTGAAGCAAGAAATAAATTTAATGTAGCAAGTACACCTGAAGATGAAATGAAAGCAAGTAATGAACTAACTGGAGCAGTAAGACAATTATTTGCGCTTAGTGAAGCTTATCCAGAATTAAAAGCAAATCAAAACTTTATAGAATTACAAAAAAGTTTAGAAGAAACAGAAAATAAAATATCTACATCTAGACAATTTTATAATGATACTGTTTTAACTCTAAACAATAAAGTTGAAATGTTTCCATCTAATATAATTGCTAAACTATTTGGATTTAAAAAAGAAACATTCTTTGAAGCAGAACCAGAAGCTAAAAATGCACCTAAAGTTAGTTTTTAATTAATGTATTTTAAAGGCTTACATATGTAAGCCTTTTATTCTAGGAGGATTTTATATGAAGAAAATTATTTTAATTATAATGATTTTATTAATATTACCTATATCTTTATTAGCAGTATCAACTGATGACGTAAATTATGAAATAGATGATTACATAGTAGATGCTTCTATAGATATTTCAGGTAACTTAGTAATTAAAGAAATAATAGGAGTAAAAGGTACATTTAATGGTTACATTAGAGACTTGGAATATAAAAATGATAATGTGCAAAAATTTACTGGATCAGATTCTGATTTTAGTGGTAGTGACATATATAATGGAACAAATATAGAACTATATAAAGTAGGTAAAATTAATTATGATAAATCTTTAGACTTTGATGCTTTTAAAGAAGAAATAATAGAATTTGAAGAATGTAATAATTCAACTAATTGTTATGAAAAAACTAAAAATGAAGATGGTTTGAGTCTTAAAATGTATAATGAAACAATAGATGATACTACATATTTTTACATTGAATACCTAGTGGGAAATGTAATAGTACTACATAATGATATTGCAGAACTTTACTATAACTTTATAGGTAATAACTTTGATGATATGATAAATAAATATCAATTAAGAGTAGCCTTACCTTCAACAACAACTGAACAAATAAGAGTATGGGCACATGGTCCTTTAACTGGAGAAATAAATTTTATAGCAACAGAAGAAGATGACGTAACAACTTATTATGGTGGTTACTTACATGTAGATAACTTAAATGCTAACACACCAGTTGACATGAGAATGACTTTTCCAAAAGAATTAATCATTGTAGAACACCCATACCAAAAAAGAAGTAATATTGATGGATTAGATAAAATATTAGCTGTTGAACAAGAAAGAGCTGATGAAGCAAATAGACTTAGAGAAACTGCTAGAAAAAATCTAAAAATAGGTTATGTAGTAAGTGGTGTATTCTATTTGGGTATAATAACTTTATTTATATTTGTATACTTAAAATATGATAAAGAATATAAACCTGATTTTGAAGGAGAATACTATAGAGAATTTATAGACGACTATGATGTGACATCAGTAGAATACCTAATGAATAAAAAAATAACAGATAGGGGTTTCTCTACAAGTATATTAAATATGATATATAAAAAGAATATTGGCTTTGAACAAAATGGTAAAAAAGATTATACTTTTACTAAACTAAATGAAGAAAATTTAAATGAAAGTGAAAAAATAATAATGAATATGCTATTTAATAAAGCTGGTAAAGATAATAAAGTAACTCTTAAAGATATTAAAAAATATGCTAATAAAATAGATGGTACTAATAGTGTATTCTTAAATGAATTTAATAATTGGAAAAGAATAACTACTTCTAGTGCTGAAAATGAAAACTTTTATGAAAAGAAAAATAAAGTAGTATTTATTGTACTATTACTTATTCTAGCAACATTTCTTATTATAAGCATGCAAATTAAACTTGGCATTGGACCATTATTTGTATTCATTAGTTTTGCATTAAGTATGGCATTCATAATTTATAGTTCTATTTTCCAAAAAAGAACAAAAAGAGGATGTAATGATTATGCTAAATGGAAGTCTTTTAGAAGATTCTTAAAAGACTTTGGTAGATTTGATGAAAAAGAATTACCAGAAATAACACTTTGGGAAAGATACTTAGTTTATGCTTCTATATTTGGAATAGCTGAACAAGTAGGTAAAACTATGAAAGTTAAATTTAGTGAAATACATCCTGATGTAAATAGTGGTGACTTTTGGTTTGACTATATGCTTTATAGTAATTTAAACCATAGTGTTAATTCTTGTGTTCACTCATCAGTAAAAAATGCAACAAGTAAAGTAAATGAAGCGAAAGCTGCAGAAATTAGTAGTAGTTCTAACTCTAGTGGAGGTGGATTCGGTGGTGGATTCTCTTCAGGAGGAGGCTTCGGAGGAGGTGGCGGCGGTGGCCGTGGATTCTAAAGATAAAATATTCGAAAAAGAAATTAACTATATACAAAACGAAAGAATAAAAGAAAATGCTGTAAAATTGATTAACTCAATGCCAGATTACTTTTTCATTGAAGCAGCATCATCTACTGGAAAATATCATCCTGATTTTAGTCAAGGAGTAGGTGGACTTTTAAGGCATACCAAAGCTGCTGTGAGAATAGCTGTCACATTATTAAAAAATAACAGCATTGGTTACAAATTTACTAGTGATGAAAAAGACTTAATAATACTTGCTTTAATAATGCATGATTCAGTTAAAAGAGGTATACCAGAAGAAAAATATACTAAATTAGATCATCCAATACTTGCTTGTAACTTAATAAAGTCTAAGAAAAATGAATTAACCTTAACTGAAAAAGAACTTAATTTATTAACTGATGTTGTTGAAACTCATATGGGAGAATGGAATACTGACTATAATGGAAATGAAGTATTAAGAAAACCTACTAACAAATATGAAAGATTTGTACATATGTGTGATTACTTATCAGCACAAAAATTCTTAGAAATAAAATTTGATAATAACAACAATATAGTATATTAATCTACTTTTTAGTAGATTTTTTCTTTTAAATGTTGTATAATATTTGCTACTTAAGGGGGACATGACAAAAATGATAAAACTAGATAGAGTTGACAATAAAACAAAAAAAGAAATACTTATTGCATTAAAAGAAATAATTACAAAATACCCTAGATTAAATAATACAATATCTTTAGTAAGTGATATAAATTATTTAGTAAACTATGTATCAAGTAACTATTCATTAATAGATAATAAAAAATATGAGCCAAGTCCTAGAACTATTTTTACAACTGCTGGCATGTGGTTACCTAAGGATGATAAAAAATTAGGACTTTATGACTATATCTTATATTATAAACCAGATTTCATAGGCTTTGGTGTAAATGAAAAAGTGAATTACTCAGATATAAAAAAACAACTAAAAACTGATTATAGGAATGGATGGAGCTGTTCTAGAAACATAAAAGATGCAGTTTATCATGAAATAGGACATGTATTTACAAAACTATTTAAATTAACATACAATCCAAAAATGATAGAATTTATAAAAAATAATATAAAAAATAGTAAATTAAGTGAATATTCTAAAATCAATCCTGAAGAAATGATCGTAGAAGCATTTTCAAAATATTCTTATGATCCTAGATATAATGAAATGGTCTATATAATTGGAACCATAATAGAAGAATATTATGCTAAATTTGAAAACACTGAGTTATTTAATATAAGTAATAAATCTTTAATAAAAAAGGAGGTTTTATGATATATTTAGATAACATTGATAATCAAATAAAAAAAGAAATATTAGAAGCATTAAATGAAATCTATGTTAAATACCCAAGATTAGAAAAATTAATTGGACTAATAAGTGATTCAAACTACTTAATCAATTTTATAGCAGAAAATTTTAAAAAAAGTAGGACATTAGAATTGTTAAAAACTTCATGTAAAGATAATAATACATTATTTACAACAACTGCTCAGTGGGAACCTGAAAAAATTAATAAAACTTATTATAATAGTGAAGAAAATGCTTTAAATTTTTTATTAAAAATTAAACCAGATTTTATAGGAATAGGTGTTAATGAAAAGTGTAAATATTATACTGCATTATCAAGAATTCAAAAAGGTTATAATTTGGGATGGAACTATTCTAGAACTATAAAAGATGCTTTATACCATGAAATAGGACATATCTTTTCTATTATTTTTAGATTAACTTCTATAGAAGATATAAGAAGACTATTAGAAAAGAATGCTAATGATAAATCTTTAAGTACTTATGCTAAAACTAATATGGAAGAAATGGTAGCAGAAATATTTTCTATATATTCTTATAATCCATTTCAAAGTGAATTAGTATATTCAATCGGTTTTTCAATAGATAATTTATATAGAACTTTTGAAAATACAAAATTATTTGATGGACCAACTAAAACTTTAATTAAATAATAATTATATATGTGTTATAATTAATTCAGATAATAAAAGAAAAGAGGTATAACTATGTCAAGAGAAAAAGATCCTTTTATAACAGATAAACCATTAATAGATCATAGTATAGATTATAACTATGATAAATTACCTAAATATCTAATAGGATTAATACATGAATTAGAAGAGTTAGATAAAAAAGGTGACTGGTTTAACTATGATATTAAATTTTCTATATTAGAAATTGAAGCTAAATCTTACTATCGTGATGGAGTTATAACAGAATATGATTTTAAAACTATATTAAGTAAATACGGGTGGTTATATGATTAAAATAGAAAACTTTGATTTAACGATTACAAAATGAATTATTAAATAAATAACATAAAATCAAAATTTGACCGAACGAAAACTCGAAATTTGACCGATTGGAAAACCTACAAATCACCGAATAAAAAAGTCACAAATCACCGAATGAAAACTCTACAAATCACCGAATTTGCTAAAAACATATATTTTAACTTACACATTTTAGAGAAAACAATATAGTGTTTTCTCTTATTTTATGGTATACTCATCTAGGTGGTTACATGCAAGATAAAATTAGAAATTTCTCTATAATAGCGCATATAGATCATGGAAAAAGTACTCTAGCTGATAGAATACTTGATGTATGTGGTAATGTTACAGAAAGAGAAAAGAAAGAACAATTATTAGATAATATGGATATAGAAAGAGAAAGAGGTATCACTATTAAATTAAATGCAGTTGAACTTAAATATAAAGGTTATACATTACATTTAATAGATACTCCAGGACATGTAGATTTCTCTTATGAAGTTAGTAGAAGCCTAGCGGCTTGTGAAGGAGCAATATTAGTAGTAGATGCTACTCAAGGAATTGAAGCACAAACTTTAGCTAATTTATATCTAGCTTTAGAAAATGACTTAACAATAATACCTGTTATAAATAAAATAGATTTACCTAATGCAGATCCTGAAAGAGTAAAGAAAGAATTAATAGATACAATAGGATTTGATTATGATGAAATATTATGTGTAAGTGGTAAAACTGGGGAAGGTGTACCTGAATTAATGGATGCAGTAATAGAAAGAATACCTGCACCTGTTAGTAAAGAAAAATCTTTAAGAGCATTAATATTTGATAGTTATTTTGATTCATATAAAGGAATAGTAGCGCTTGTTAGAATAGTAGATGGTAAAATTAAAATAAAAGATAAAATTAAAATGATATCTACTGGAGCAGTGTATGAAGTAATAAGTTTAGGTAAAACTACTCCTAAAGATAGTCCAAGAGAAGAATTAGATGCTGGAGAAGTAGGATATATAACTGCTAGTATTAAAAGTATAGAAGATGTAAGAGTAGGAGATACTATAGTATTAGAAGATTCTAATTTAGAAGCATTACCTGGGTATAAACCTATGAAACCTATGGTATATTGTGGACTATATCCAATTGATTCAAGTAAATATGTTAACTTAAAAGAAGCTTTAATGAAACTAAAATTAAATGATGCAGCATTAATGTTTGAACCAGAAAAAAGTGATGCATTAGGATTTGGATTTAGATGTGGATTCTTAGGATTATTACATATGGAAATAATTGAAGAAAGAATAGAAAGGGAATTCAATATAGAATTAATAGCGACAAGTCCTAGTGTTATATATGAAGTAAATCTTAATAGTGGAGAAACTATATATATAGATAGTCCTAGTAAAATGCCTGATTTATCTAAAGTAAATAATATAAAAGAACCTTATGTTAAAACTAATATATTTGTACCTAATGAATATGTAGGATCTGTTATGGAACTATGTCAAGATAAAAGAGGAATATATGTTAATGTAAATTATATTGATTCTAAAAGAGTAGATGTAATATATGAATTACCTTTGAGTGAAATAGTATATGATTTCTTTGATAAATTAAAATCTTTTACTAAAGGATATGCATCATTTGATTATGAATTTATTGGTAATAAAGAAAGTAAATTAGTTAAATTAGATATACTACTTAATGGAGAAATAGTAGATGCATTAAGCATAATAGTACATAAAGATGATGCTTATAGAAGAGGTAAAGTAATAGTAGAAAACTTAAAAAAGATTATTCCTAGACAGATGTTTACAGTTCCTATACAAGCTAGTATTGGTTCTAGAGTAATTGCAAGAGAGACTTTATCAGCTATGAAAAAGAATGTACTAGCTAAATGTTATGGAGGAGATGTATCTAGAAAAAGAAAACTATTAGAAAAACAAAAAGAAGGTAAAAAAAGAATGAAACAAGTTGGTAGTGTAGAAGTACCACAAGAAGCATTTTTATCTGTTCTAAGTGTTGACAAGAAAGAATAGATTTTGTAAAATATTTTTAGAATAGAGAGTTGATATTAAGTGAAATTTAAAAAGAAATATGTATTAGCATTAATAGTAAGTATATTAATTATATTATTAGGAACAACATATGCTTACTTTAAACCTAGAATATCAGGAAATAGTAAAAAGATTACTTTAAAAGCAAATGGTTTATATATTAAATATGAAGGTAGTTTATCTATACCATCACAATCAATAGAACCAGGATGGGAAACTAGTTTTAACTTTACTGTAACTAGTACTTCAAAAAGTACAGAAACATATGATATATATTTAAAAGATTTAATAAATACTTTTGTAACTGATGGTTACTTACAATATAAGATTACTTCAGATAATGGTTTTAATATGTCTAGTTATGAAGATGTACCAAAATCAATCATTGAAAAAGATACTCTTTTAATGAATTTAATATCAATTAATTCTAATGCTACTCATACATATACAGTATCATTTAGATATTTAAGTACAGAAGATGATCAATCATCAGATATGGGTAAAAAATTATCAGGTACTTTAATGATTAAAGCAGGTACTCAAGATTTAGAAGGAGCACAAGTTGCTTTAGGAGATACATTACAAAGCCAAATACCTTCATTTAGTACTTATCATGGTAAATTAGAAGCAGTAGTAGAGTGTTCTACTGGTTCAGCGAAATTTAATTATGAAAAATGGCAACTAGAAGCAGAATTAGGTTCTAATTGTAGTTTAACTTTTCAAGATAAATCAACAAACAAAACATATCTAAATGATTATGTAAGAAGTTTAAATAATCAAACAGTTGGAGATGGAAAAGTAGTAAATGAAAATGGCTATAGATATGAAGGGACAAATCCAAACAACTATGTATTATATAATGGAGAACTCTGGAGAATAATAGGAGTGTTTGGAAGGAAAATGCATGGACAAACTGGTAATCTAGTAAAAATAATAAGAAATGATAGCATAGGAGGACTAGTATATAACACATCAAATAGTGTAAACTCATGGGGAGAATCAACATTATATAAGTTATTAAATCAAACAAGTGGAGGATCGTATTATGCAGGAGTAGATTATACAAATAAATCTAGTGGAACATATTGTTCAAGCTATTATGATTATACACCAATAGATTGTTCATTTAGTAATACAGGAATAAGAAGTGATTATGCAAGAGGAATGATACAAGAAGCAAAATGGTATTCAACAGCTTACTCATCAATAAGAAATGCACCAACAACATATACATATGATATAACAACTACAACAAGTAATACAGGATATATAGGACTTATGTATGCAAGCGATTATGGATACGCAGTACAAGCAAGTGATTGTGCAAGGACAAAATCATTAGGATCATATTATGGAAGTACAAATGGATTAACATGTGTAGGAAAAAACTGGTTAAGTCTAGGAAAATCTGAATGGACGATTTCTAGGCAGTCCAGCGACAATTCGTGGTTTGTGGTCTTCAACGGCAATGTGTTTCGCAACAGCGTCGTCAACTTTGGATTTGCGGTTCGCCCAGTCTTGTATTTCAAGTCTAGTGTGTACTATGTAGGTGGAAGTGGATCTTATGATGATCCAATAGTAATAGGAAATTAGGTGAAAAAACTATGAAAAAGAAAGCAATAATAGGTGTATTAATATTAATAATAACTAGTGTTATATTATATTTCATCCCTAAAGAGGAAAAAGAATTATATGCAATAACAGTTGATGGAAATAAGACAAAAAGTATACCTACACATGGAAACTATAATGTAACAGTAAATTGTACTAATGCAACTGGTAGTTGGAACTATACTGAGTGGAAAATAAATATAACTGGAATAACTGGTGACTATAAATGTAATATTAATTTTACTACTTCGAATAAGACTGCTTTAAATGATTATGTAATAAGTTTAAATAACCAAACAGTTGGAGATGGAAAAGTAGTAAATGAAAATGGCTATAGATATGAAGGAACAAATCCAAATAACTATGTACTATATAATGGAGAATTATGGAGAATAATTGGTGTATTTGGAAATGAAATGCATGGACAAACTGGTAATTTAGTAAAGTTAATAAGAAATGATAGTATAGGAGGTTTAGTCTATAACACATCAAGTAGTGTAAACTCATGGGGAGAATCAACACTATATAAATTATTAAATCAAACAAGTGGAGGATCATACTACACAGGAGTAGATTATACAAATAAATCTAGTGGAACATATTGTTCAAGTTATGATGGATATACCCCAAGAGATTGTTCATTTAGTAAGACAGGAATAAGAAGTGATTATGCAAGAGGAATGATACAGGAAGCAACATGGTATTCAACAGCATACTCATCAATGAGTAATACACCAACAACATATATAAATGATTTAACAACTACAACAAGTAATACAGGCTATATAGGACTTATGTATGCAAGCGATTATGGATATGCAGTACAAGCAAGTGACTGTGCAAGAACAATATCATTAGGGTCATATAATGGAAGTACAAATGGATTAACATGTGCAGGAAAGAATTGGTTAAGATTAGGAGAATATGAATGGACAATTTCTAGGTATTCCAGCGACAGTTCGTGGTTTGTGGGCAACCCCGGCGATGTGTACGGCGAATACGTCATCACTGGGCGTGCGGTTCGCCCAGTCTTGTATCTCAAGTCTAGTGTGTATTATGTAAGTGGAAGTGGGTCATATGATGATCCAATAGTGATAGGAAATTAATGAGTTTTCATGCCGGCCAATGGTCGGCGAAAACTGTTTATTGGGAGGTAAAAATGATATCAATGGAAAAGTTAAAAGATTACGCTAATAAGTTAGAATTTGATATGAAGGATGAAGAATATTTTACTTTACAAAGTGAATTTGAAGTATTACTTAAACAGATGGATTTGATAGGTAATATTGAAGGACTTAGTGAAGTTGAACCTATGAATTTTCCTTTTCCTTTAGATAGTTCTTATTTAAGAGAAGATGAAGTAGATATGGAAATATCTAGAAGTGATGCTTTAATGAATACTAAAGATGTATTAGATGATTGTGTTAAAGTACCTAAGGTGGTGGAATAATGAGTATAGAAGAAAGTATTAAGTTAGCTAAAGAAAGTCAAGATAAGGTAAATGCTTTTGTTACTATTTTTGATGAAGCTAAAAGTGAAAATATAGATGGTGTTTTAGGTGGGGTACCTTATTCATTAAAAGATAATTTTAGTACTAAAGGTATTCTAACTACTGCTGGTAGCAACATACTTAGTAATTATATTCCTCCATATGATTCTACTGTTTATAGAAAACTTAAAGAAAGTGGAGCAGTATTAATAGGTAAAAATACAATGGATGAACTTGCGATGGGTGGTACGGGTTTAACTGGACACACTGGTATTACTAGAAATCCTTGGGATACATCTAGAATCGCAGGAGGTTCATCTTGTGGAAGTGCTGTTGCTGTAAGTCTTGGAATAGTACCTTTTAGTATAGGTAGTGATACAGGAGACTCAGTTAGAAAGCCAGCATCATACACAGGTACAGTTGGTTTTAAACCAACATATGGAAGAATTAGTAGATTTGGATTATTTCCTTTTGCTTCTAGTTTAGACCATGTAGGAATATTTGCTAGAAATGTAAAAGATGTAACAAAAGTAACTGATGTATTAAAAGGATTTGACAAATATGATATGACTACATTACCAGATGAAAATATTAATTATGTAGATAATCTAGATAATAGTATTTCTGGTAAAAAGTTATTCTACATAAAAGAAATAGTTGATACTAAGAGTGAAGTAATAGATGAATTCTATAAATTAATAGATAAATTAAGAAATAATGGTGTAATAGTAGAAGAAGTAAGTTTTGATAAAAAGTTACTTGAATGTTTATTTCCTACATACTTTATATTATCTTGTGCTGAAGCTACTAGTAATAATAGTAATTTAACTGGTATAATATTTGGTAATAAAGTAAGTGGTAAAACTAGTGAAGAAATTATGTTTAATACAAGAACTAATGGATTTAGTGAAATGATTAAAAGAAGATTTGTTATAGGTAGTTATATTCTTCAAAAAGAAAATCAAGAGAAATTATTTATAAATGCTAAAAGAGTTAGAAACTTAATAGTTACTAAGATGAATGAATTATTTAAAAGTTATGATGGATTAATATTACCAGCATCAGGTTCAGTTGCACCTAAAATAGATGAAATAGATGCATCTGATAAATTAAGTGATGAGTATCTATTATTAGAAAATCATTTAGTTATAGGTAATTTTGGTGGTTATCCTAGTATAACTATTCCTATGTGTTTAATTAATAATCTCCCTGTAGGAGTTAATATTACATGTATGAGTAAGAATGATTCTTTATGTTTAAATATAGCTAAACAAGTAGAAGATTTAACTGGACTTAAAGACTTAAAAAGCGAGGTGAGATAGATGTATATACCAGTAATTGGACTTGAAATACATTGTGAATTAAATACTAAAACTAAAATGTTTAGTCCTAGTAGAAATGAATATTCAACTCTACCTAATACAAATATTAGTGTAATTGATTTATCTTTTCCTGGAATACTTCCTTTACCTAATAAAGAAGGTGTTAAAAAGACTATTAAACTTGCTCTTGCTTTAAATTGTAAAACTCCAGATGAAGTATTATTTGATAGAAAGAATTATTATTATGCAGATTTACCTAAAGGATATCAAATAACTCAGATGACTAAACCATTTGGTAAAAATGGATATTTATTATATGATTTAGATGGAAAAGAATTAAAAGCAGATATTCATCAAATACATTTAGAAGAAGATTCAGCAAGCTTAGATCATTTTAGTGATTATTCTTTAATTGATTATAATCGTGCTGGTAAATGCTTAGTAGAAATTGTTACAGAACCAGTATTTCATAATGAAAGAGAAGTAATTGCATTTTTAGAAAGTCTTAGAAATGTAATTAAGTATACAGATGTATCTAATGCTAGTAGTGATAAAGGAGAACTAAGAGTTGATGTAAATATTAGTTTAATGAAAGAAACTGATACTGTTTTAGGTACAAGAGCCGAAATCAAAAATATTAATTCATTTAATTCAGTTAAGGAAACTATACTTTATGAAATTAAAAGACAAACTGAAGTGTTGGAAAGTGGAGAAAAGGTTAAACAAGAAACTCGTAGATGGGATGATACTAATAAAGTTACTGTATCAATGAGAGAAAAAGTAGAAGCAGTAGATTATAAATATTATGTTGAACCTAATATACCTAGTGTTAAACTAAGTGATGAATTTATTAATGAGATTAAATCTACTATACCAGAATTACCTTATGATAGAGAAAAGAAATATATTGGATTAGGTGTAGTTAGTAAAGATGCTAAAACACTTAGTAAGAATAAAGATATAAGTGACTTTTATGAAGAAGTGTTAAAGTTGGGTACTAATCCAAAAGAAGCATCTAATTGGATGACTACAAGATTACTTGGTTATTTAAATCAAAATAATTTGGAACTTAAAGATGTACATATGACGCCAGTAATGTTACACGATTTAATTGATTTAATTAGTTCTGGTAAAATAAGTACTCAACAAGGTAAAGAAGTATTTACTTATGTTTTAGAAGAAAAGAAAACACCTTTAGAAATAGTAAAAGAAAAAGGTATGGAACAAATAAGTAATATAGATGATATAAGATTACTTGTTAATGAAGTAATAGATGAAAATCCTAATCAATTAGCAACTTATAAAAGTGGTAAAACTAATATACTTGGTTTCTTTGTAGGACAAATACTTAAAAAGAGTGGTGGTAAAGCAAATCCAAGTATTGTTAATCAAGTTTTAAGTGAAGAAATTAATAAGAGATAGATAATATTATAAATATAAGAACCTAAGTAAAATTTTACTTTAGGTTTTTTAATAAAATGATAAAATTGTTGCCGGAAAATTAATTAAGTTATATTAATTATACTGCTTTTTGAAGTCCATTCGGTCAAATTTTGAATTTTCATTCGGTCAGTTTTTCATTTTTGCTAAGTTCATTTTTAAATCAAACTTATCAAAATAATAATGTCACTGAAGAAAATTAACCAAAAAGGTAAAAATCTTCAATGAAAATATTGAAAAAAATATTTAAATATGATAATATTACCTTGTAAAGGAGAAATGTGTTATGAAGAAAATTAATAGAGATACTTATTTAGAAAAACTTATAAACAGAAGAGAAAATGGTGCAATTAAGGTGTTGACAGGAATTAGAAGATGTGGCAAATCATATTTATTAGATCCAATTTTTAAAGACTACTTGATTTCTACTGGAGTTAAAGAAGATCATATTATTAAATTAGAATTAGATAAAGAAATTAATAAAAAATATCATGACTCTAAAGTTCTTGATGAATATCTTAGATCATTAATTAAAGACAAGAAAATGTATTATATTTTATTAGATGAAGTACAACTTGCAGATGGATTTGAATATGTTTTAAATGGTCTTTTATATGAAAAAAATATAGATATTTATGTAACTGGTAGTAATTCTAAATTTCTTTCAAGTGATATTATTACTGAATTTAGGGGTAGAGGTGATGAGGTTAAGGTATTTCCTTTATCATTTTCTGAATATGTAAGTAATTTTAAAGATGATAAGTATGAAGCATGGAATGAATATGTTTTATATGGTGGATTACCAATGATATTATCTAAAAAAAGTGATGAAGAAAAATCTAATTATTTGAAAACTTTATTTGAACAAACATATATAAAAGATATAATTGAAAGAAATAATATTCAAAGAAGTGATATTTTAGATTCAATCATAAACATGTTAGCTTCATCTGTTGGCTCTTTAACAAATCCACAAAAAATATTTGACATATTTAAAAGTAATAAGGAAAAAGAAATATCTTTAAATACGGTTAATTTTTATCTTAAATGTATTGAAGATTCATTTATAGTTAACAAAGTAGAAAGATATGATGTTAAAGGAAAAAAGTATATATCTACACCAAGTAAATATTATTTTTCAGATATAGGATTAAGAAATGCTAGACTTAACTTTAGACAACAAGAAGAAAATCATTTGATGGAAAATATTATATATAATGAATTAATTGTAAGAGGTTACAATGTTGATGTTGGAGTTGTAGAAATTAGAGATGAACAAAGTAGAAAAAAACAAGTTGAAGTTGATTTTGTATGTAACTTAGGTAATAAAAAATACTATGTTCAGTCTGCATTAAATTTAGAAACAAGAGAAAAAACTTTACAAGAAGAAAGACCTTTATTAAATATACCTGATAATTTTAAAAAAATTATAGTTGTTAAAGATAACATGAAAAGTTGGTATACTGAAGAGGGCATATTAATTATAGGCATTCAAGAATTTTTATTAAATAAGAATAGTTTAGATTTATAGATTAACAATAAATTATATGATATACTTTAATAGTAATAGAAGGAATGATAAACTATGTTAGAACATGAAAATGAATTATATCAAAAAGGGTATAAATTAATATGTGGAATAGATGAAGTGGGAAGAGGACCTTTATTAGGTCCAGTAGTAACCGCAGCTGTTATACTTCCAATAGGTTACTATAATCCTGAAATTAAAGATTCTAAAAAATTAAGTGAAAAGAAAAGAGAAAAATTATTTGATATAATTAGTGAAAATGCAATAGACATTGGAATAGGCATAGTAGATGAAAAAACTATAGATGAAATTAATATATATGAAGCTACAAAAGTAGCTATGAAAAAAGCCATAGATAATTTAAAAATCAAACCAGATTATGTATTAATAGATGCTATGAAATTAGATATAGATATACCAAATAGTTCTATAATTAAGGGAGATGTACTAAGTGAATCTATTGCCGCAGCAAGCATAATTGCTAAAGTAACTAGAGATAGAATGATAGATGAAATAGATAAAGAGTATCCTATGTATGATTTAAAAAACAATAAAGGTTATGGAACAAAAAAACACTTAGATGCACTTAATGAATATGGTCCATGTAAATATCATAGATACTCTTATAGTCCAGTTCATAATAGTATTAAAGATGAAAAAAAAGTGAAAAATTAAAGATATAGTTGATTAAATAATTGGAAAATAGTAAAATAAAATAAGAAGGATGAGGATAACGTGAAAAAGATAATAAATAATTTAAAAAAAATAAAAAAAGATGAATGGATGAGAATGGGTGGCTGTTTTTTAATTGGATTACTTATAATGTTATTATTTTATCCAGATAGAATAGCTAAATTAAAAAATGGAGAAGAAGTGGCTATTAATGTTAGTAAAAAGAATATAACAGCTGATAGTATATACAGTAAATTAAAAGAAAAATATGCTGCATATGAATTACTTGATATAATAGATTCAACTATATTGTATGATAAATATAAAATAACTGATGAAGATAAAGAAGACATAAAAAATAAAGCAGACGAGTATATTAAATATTATGAAAAAACTTATCAAATGTCAGAAGAAGATTTTTTAAGTAAAAATAATTTTGAAAGCTATGATGACTTTACTAATTATTTAGAATTGGATTTTCTAAGACAAAAATACTATGATGAATATTTAACAAGTAAAATAGAAGAAGATAGCATAACTGAGTATTATGACAATAATGTTTATGCACCATTTAATGTTGAACATATTTTAGTAAAAATAACTGATGATGTAACAGATGAAGATGCTAAATCCCTAGCTACAGAAATACTTGATAAACTTAAAGATGGAGAATCTTGGGATGATCTAAAAGAAGAATACAAAGATAAAATTACTACAGAAAACTTTGATGTAGAATTTGATTCAAATTTAGAAGAAACGTTTAAAGATGAAGCTAAAAAATTAAAAGATGAAGAATATACAAAATCATTAGTTAAAACAAGTTATGGCTATCACATAATAAAAAGAATTAAAACTAAAGATATGCCAGAACTAAAAGATGTTAAAGATAGAGTATTAAATGTATTAAAAACTAATTACATAAATGATAATAAAAATGTATATGAGAAATCATTAATAGAATTAAGAAAAGTATCTAAATTAAATATAAAAGATACAGAATTAAAAAAAGTATACAACAATTATACAAAAGATTATGATTAAATTATAATCTTTTTCTTTTTTCTTTTTAAAATTTATGATATACTTTATTATAGAAAAGAATAAGGGAGGTACTACTTACAATGAAAAAAAATAAAAAAGTGAAAAATACAAATAAAAGTAGAACTTCTAATATCATAACAATATTAAAAAAAATAATAACAGAAATATATAAGACTTTAAGATATGCAGCACTAGGTTTAGCTAAAATTTTAGACTTTATCTTTACTAGATTAATAACAGTATTTAGTTATATTATTTATGGATTTATATATGGCTTTGAATATATTGGTAGATTTACCTATAAAGTAGGATATGTAGTTTACTATTACTTTTTAGTTATTATTTATAAAGAAATTTATGAATTACTAAAAGCAATTGGAATAGGATTATATAAATTCCTAAAATTATTCTTCTATGAAATACCTCAATTTATAATCAGAACATTTAGTAATTTATTTACATCTATTGCAAAAAGCACAAAAAATACTAATGAGAGACTAACATATTTTTTAAGACACACACCTAATAAAATAAAAGAGTATTTTGTTTCTAAATGGAACAATATTTCAGTTGTTAAACATTACAGAAATAAAAAAGAAAGAGAGCTAGAAGTATTATTAATTGATAAAAATGGTGCAGATGCTGAAAGGACAGATAAAAAACAAACATATCAATATCTAGCCAGAAATAGTGATGGAAAGCTTGTAAAAGGGTATTTCTCAGCTTTATCTAAATTAGATGTTCATTCATATTTGCTAGATGCTGGTTTTGAAGTTTATGAAATTAAAACTAACAAGTGGATTAATTTAGTTCATAATCAAAATAGATATCTTGAACGTCCAATGAAGAATAAAGACCTAATATTTTGGTTAGCACAACTATCTACATATATTAAAAGTGGTATACCACTAGCTGATGCTGCAAAAATACTAGCAGAACAAGATAAAAGAAAAAAATATAAAAAAGTATATGATTCTGTAATATATGAATTATCTATGGGTGAAACATTTAGTGATGCACTAAAAAAACAAGGGAATGTCTTTCCTCCATTATTAATTAATATGATTAAAGCAGCAGAATTAATCGGTGATTTGGAAAGCACACTTGATGAAATGAGTACATACTATGAAGAAAAAGAAGTAACAAAAAAACAATTAATCAGTGCACTAACTTACCCAGCAATTGTACTTATATTTGCAAACGTAATAATAATATTTATGGTTGTATATATAATTCCACAATTTCAAAAAGTATATGAAAGTTTGGGAACGGAAGTAACCGGTTTAACATTAACACTAGTAAATATATCTAATTTTATTAAATCCAATTGGATTATAGTAATAGCTGTAGTAGTATCAATAATTTTTATATTAATTACATTGTATAAAAAAGTTAAAGCATTTAGAACTATTACGCAGTACATATTTATGCATATACCAGTGATAGGTAAATTAATAATATATAATGAGATGAACCTATTTGCTAAAACTTTTGCTGTGCTAAATAAAAATAACATATTACTTACTGATAGTATGGATATACTAAGCAAAATAACAAATAATGAATTTTATAAAATGCTAATATATGATACAATATCTAATCTATTAAGAGGAGATAAAATTAGTTTATCATTTAAAGATAATTGGTGTGTACCACCTCTTGCATATTATATGATTAGTACAGGTGAAAGTACTGGTGAATTAAGTAGTATGCTTGAAAAAGTTAGTTCTTATTATCAAAGAGAACAAAGATCACTTTCTAATACTCTTAAATCATTGATTGAACCTATACTTATAGTATTTTTAGCGGTTATAGTTGGTACAATAATGATAGCAATCTTAGTTCCAATGTATAATGTAAGTAGTTCAATATTGGGGGCAAAATAAAATGAAATGTATATTGTCATTAATGATATTTATAATAGGATCTTGTTTAGGGAGCTTTTATGGGTGTATGGGTTATAGAATACCAAATAAAATTAACACAATAAAACCAGGAAGTTTCTGTGCAAATTGTAAAAAACCACTTAAGTGGTATATGAATATACCACTTTTTTCTTATATATTTCTTAAAGGAAAATGCTATTACTGTAAAAGTAAAATTGGAATAGATTATTTCTTAATTGAATTATTTACAGGATTAGCTTTTATGATTCTATATTTAATATTTGGTATTTCCAGAGAATTTTTTATAAGCATAGTTCTCATCAGTATCTTATCTGTAACTTTAATAAGCGATATGAAATATTATTATATAAGTGATAGGGTAATAATTATAGGATACTTATCTATTATATTAATAAATTTTATATATTTAAAAAGCGACTATAATGTATTAAGCCACTTAATTAATTCTATAATAATGTTTAGTATAATGTTTTTAATAAAAATAATTGGAGACAAAGTATTTAAAAAAGAATCTTTAGGTGGAGGAGATATTAAATTAATGTTTATAATAGGTTTGTCTCTAGGAAATATATTTGAATCATTCATAAGTTTATTTATATCAAGCATATTAGCGCTTATAAGTAGTTTAATAATTTGTAAAAATAAAAAAGATATAATTCCTTTTGGACCATTTTTGATAATAGGTAATATTATCGTATATATACTATCTTGCTATTACCAAATAGAATTAATAATATAAAAAATCTCGTCAAATTGAACGAGATTTTTAATTTCTATCTATTATAGAATTCAACGATTAGAGATTCATTAATATCAGCATTAAGTTCTTCTCTTTCAGGATATCTTACGTAAGTTCCTTCTTTTTTCTTAGAATCAAATGTTACATATGCAACTCTATTAGTAGTCGCTTCAACACATTCGTTGATAACTGGATGATTCATAGAACTTTCTTTAACACTGATTACATCTCCAGGTTTAACTTGATAACTTGGAATATCAACATGTTTACCATTAACTAAAATATGTCCATGGTTAACTAATTGACGACTAGCTCTTCTTGTTTTAGCCATTCCCATACGATATACTAAGTTATCTAATCTGCTTTCTAACATGATTAGGAAATTAACACCATGCATACCTTTTTTCTTACCAGCTTCATCAAAAGTCTTTCTAAATTGTTTTTCAGTAAGACCATACATGAATTTAACTTTTTGTTTTTCTTGTAATTGGATACCATATTCACTAAGTTTCTTTCTACTAGTGCCATGTTGTCCAGGAGCTGATGTTCTTTTTCTTAAATCCTTACCACTTTCTAAAGTACTGAAACCATATCTTCTTGATTTCTTGAAAGCAGGACCTGTGTATCTTGCCATATAAGCACCTCCTTATAATATTTGAAAGAAGTGTTTATCTAAATTCTCCTCAGTAGGGTGTTTATATTAAGATTTTCATGATTGGCTTCATTACTTATCACTCTTGTTGATATGAACACATTACTAATTAAATTTAGTTGCCATTTCTTCCATGTACTTAAGTATACTAAATTATTTAGAAAATATCAAGAGTTTTTTCTTGTGTATTTATAAAAGTCCAAATAAAAAATTAATTAACCCCGCGTCAACCCTGGATAATAAATATCGGGGTAAATGTGCGTGCGTTAATTAATTTATGTATCAACAATACCACACATTGCTTATTTTGGAAATAATTTTAGACATATCATTGAAATAAATGAGGCGGTTTGTTAAAATAAATAGTAAAAGAAAGGAACCAATTATGTGTGTGTTGAAAATAATAAACGTCCAACGTTTAGAATATTTGAATTATGAATATTTTATTAATAAGAATACTAACAATTTTACGATTAAAGAAAGTGAAGTTAAATATAATAATGATGGTAGCTTTAATAGATTACAAATTGATGATAACAGCTATGATAATTTAGACTTTAAAAGTATAAATAAAGAAATAATGAAAAACATAAATAGCCAAAAAGGATTAATTTATAAAATTGCCGAAACAAACAACAATATAATTATTGATAAGAAAACAAGTAAAGAGTATACTTTTTCTAACTATTCTAGAAGAAGCAGTAAGGAAAACAAAAGAATAAAAGGCATACTAAGCAGATATTTAAAAGAAGTTATTAATAATTCGAATGATAGAAAATTTGTAAATTATAAAAAGAAAAAACACATTAAAGATGCTAAATACGGATTTTATAAATATAAAATAACATTTAGTATCTTAAATAAAGGTGTTGAAAATTTTTACGAAGCAATTGTTTTAATTAGAAATAGTGAAGACACAAAAAAATATTTATACGATATTTTAAACATAAAAAAAATTAACTAACCCCACGTGTGTCCTGGATATTAAATATCGAGACATGCTTGTGTCCGTTAATTAATTTATGTATCGATAATACCATATAAAGTTTATTTTGTAAACAAATTTCATGCATTTTTTATATAAAAAACTGATTGACCCCGCGTCAACCCTGGATAATAAATATCGGGGTAAATGTGCGTGCGCCAATCAATTTGTATACCAATAATATCACATATTGCTTATTTTGTAAACAAATTTCATACATTTCTTCAATTCGCAAAGTAGATTTTTACTTGACAAATGAAAAATTACTTGTCTAATCCTAACAAGTAATCTTTTTTGACCTTATAAAGTTTTGATAATTTTTCAACATATTTATCTGCTGGAAGAGCTAAACTATCTTCCCAAGCTTGTATAGTTTCTTCACTTACTTCTAACTCTTTTGCTAATTGTTCTATTGTATATCTATTTTTCTTTCTTGTATCTCTTAAACGAATGCCAATATCGACATCTGTATATGTATTTATGTTAGATATTGTTCCAAACATACCTTTTCTTACTGTTCTCATATAAACCTCCTTCGGTTTCATTGATTTATTAATATAATTATACTATAATATTACATAAAAATAAATGGGGTTGTCTTATTTCAGGGAGGTTTTTGATATGATTAAGATATGTAAAGAGAATAAAGAGTCGGTTTTAAGGAAAATTTATACAGGAGCTTTTGATAATGTTGCGGCAAGTGTGTCTAATTTAGTAGATGACATTATTTTAAGTATGCACAAAAGCGGAATACTTGCTTGTCTTGCAAATAAATTACCTGATAAAAGAGCACACAATACAACTATACCATTTGAATTAGTAATGGCTTTATCTGTTGCAGCTAAAATGAAAACAAATACTAGCATTTGTGATGTTCCTTATGCTATTACAGACCATAGAGTGTTGGCTGAATTAGGTTACAATATTATTGATACAGAAAAAGATTTAAAGGCTGGTATGATGACTGAAAGCAGTTTGCGTTTTCTATTTGGAAAATATGAAGCAAAAGAATTGTTTAAATCATACAATGAAGTCGTACAAGAACAAATTATGCCAAAACTAAATTACAAACCTAATATTCATATTCTTGACTGTACTGAATTGTCCGTAAACCTTGATAATGATAACTATGAACAATCCGCCGTAACAACTAATAAATATGGTGATGCTGACCGCGGATATAAACTGGCATCCATACGTGGAATTGTTGAGGATACAGGCATAATTGAGGAAATTGAGTTTGGTGCAATGAATGTTCACGATTTAGAACTTAGTAGAGAAATGCTGAAAACTACAAAGGTATTTAATCCTGGAGACATTCTTATTGAAGACAGAGGTTTTCTTGATAGAGATTTAATAAATTATTTAAAAAATGAAAGACAAATAGATGTTTATGTGCCCTTGAGAAGTAATATGAACGCCTATCAAATAGCTGTACAAATTGCAAAAGATGAAGATAAATGGGAACAACACCCTAGCCGTGAAAAGCAAAAGATTGCATTTGTACCTAATCTTAAAAATTATTGGTGGTCTGACGTGGCACAATCTCGTAAAAAATATAATGAAAACGACGACGTAGAAATTAATTCTTGTGTTGTTTGGGACACTGAAACAGACTCTTATTTCGTATTTATTACTACTGACACAACAATAAGTGCAAAACAAATTATAACGACATATGAATTAAGACCCGAAATTGAAGAAGACTATCGTCAATTAAAAGATTTCTGGAAACTACAAGACTTTAAAAGTACAAAAATTAATATGATAGCATTACATATAATTATGGTTTTATTTGGATATTTATTCTTCCAACTATACACATTAATGCCAGAAGGAGAACAATATTCTCATAAATCTTTACCAGTAATTTTAAAGAATTATCAACCAGTTGCTATGCCTTACTTAGTTTTTTATGCTGATGATGAATTTGGAATATTTAGTATATCCGAGATAATTAAACTATTTTCATCCTGTAACGAAATATCACAAGAACGGCTACTAAAGATTTTGGGATAGCGTAAAAAAAGAGGCTATTATAGAATAAATCTATAATAACCTCATAGCTCTTTGACAATTTTGTTTTATTGTTCGTTAGTGGTTTCTTTGTAATCTTTTATTTCTGGTATTAGAACAATTAATTGATTATATGCACTTTTAAAATCTGAACTATAATTATTATAATTGCTGATATAAGTAGTATAATTACCACTAGGGTTAGTAGCACAATCAACAAGTTTACTATAATAGCCATAAAACTCAACTATTTTTTCATAAGCATCTTGATAATCATTTGTTGGAATATTTTTTAACTTTTGCATATTTTTTTCAATTTCTGCTTTATTATCTTTTAGTGTTGTTAATCCCTTTTCATTTTGGCTCATATAATTTTTGATGCGAGTATTAAAGTCACTGCAATATTTACTTTTAATACAATCATACCAAGCATCTGCTATTCCACTACTGTAATATTGTGCTAAAACTCCATTTACATATATTTTTGCACCTGTTTCGACTATTAAACTATCATATTCCTGAACCATTTTTTCTTGTTGTTTAGTATTGTTATTTTTAATTGTTATAATAGATATACAACCACCTATTAATAATACTAAACTTATGATACAAATTATAACAATCTTTTTCTTATTTAATTTTTTCTTATTTTTGTAACCACAATTAGGGCATTTCTTAATTGTATCACTTATTTCTTTTCCACATTCGGGACATTTTACTAACGCCATACTTCCTTGCTCCTCTCATTATTAATTATATCATACAACGGACATTGTGTCCATATATTTTAACGGACTTTTTGTCCATAATAATAAGTAGGAGAGTGATGTGATGACACACGACGATGCTTATTATTTTAATGTGATTAGATATAACATAAAAAGAATAAGAGAAAGTAAAAACTTAACTCAACAACAATTAGCTGATAAAGCAAATATTACAATGAATTATCTTTCAAAGATAGAAAGCACAAAAATGCAACGTGGTCTTTCAATAGTTATACTTGGAAGACTTGCTGATGCTTTAGAAGTTGATATTAGAGAATTGTTTAAGCCAATAGATGAAAAAGACCCTACCAATAAATAGTAGGGTCTTAATTAAACTTTAAGCAGTTCTAAGCCATATATAGCAAGTATAATATGGTTGTAGATTGTTATGTGGTTGCCCCGAAGCACCACCTGTAGTTGTATTATGACTATCATCATTTGTAGTCATAACATAAGCATAACCAGAATAATTATCCCAATGTGCAATAGCCCAACTCTTATTATTTGTTCCACCAACTGCAGTACCAGCAGGCAGTTCTTTAGCAGTAAGTTTATGTGTTGTTTCTCCGCCAACCTTTTGTACTGTATTAAATTCAGTTTGTGAGGTGTCAACTCCAACCAAGGTTCTACCTTGTGCTATTTGTTGCCAAGTACCTCCAAACAGTTTAGTTGGGTTGGTACTATCAATAGATAGATAAATTGCTCCTATCGGATAAGGAACCGTCGTCATTAGCTGAACACCATTTTTGGTTTTTAAATAACCACTTTGTATATTCGTCATATTATTCTATGTTAGATTTTATTTGTATTTATTTTTATACCAACTATTTTTACTGGATTATACCAGTTATTATCTATATTATAACCATCATTGGTTGCTTGATAAAAATATGCACCTGTATCATCAATGAAGAAATCTCTTCTTCCAGAATAGTAATGATTATTATATATAAACATATCCGAAATTTCGTAAATCCTATTAAGTGTAGTGCACACTTTACTACTATAATAATTAGTGCCAGTATATAAATTATATTCTATTATAAATAAATCATACTTTGAAGCATCAAAATTGACTCTGTTTTCTCCATAGTTGCCTTTACTTCTCGTCCAAATTGTATCTATTTTTATATTTAACAAATTTGCACTTAAATTATTCAGATATGTTTCCAAATTGATTTCTCCATTATGCACAATACTTGATGTTTCTAAATACAAATCATTTGCTAGTTTAACTGTACTACCCAATTAAACCACCCCTAACATTTAACCTCCAATCTTTGAAGGTTTTTATTATTGCGGAGCGAGTTGCCCCCCCTAGACGATAAAATTGTCTTTTCATATTTAACTTTTCCTCCTTCTTTACAAAGAAAAACGAGTAAATTCTCGTCCCTCCTCTTTCATAGATAATATTTTTGCAAAGAGAAAAGAAATCCCAGTAATAATAAGGTTTCTTATTAGTTGGGATTTCAAACCAATTTGTGTTAAAATATAATAGTCCACTAATCTGAGTGGATAGAAAGGAGAGACTAATGTTAAAACCACCTGATAAGTATGTCTTTATTGGTATACTTTGTGAGGGTACAACTTCCGTTGTGGTAAAGCCATTAATGGAATTGTATATCTGGATTTAAACAGATGGGAGTGTAACAGCACTCTTCATAAAATCCGAATGTTTTAATATCGGGTGGCAGCTTAGTCTCTTTTTCAATGCTCGGGATTGCCACATCTCGAGTTTTTTAGTGGATTATTTTCAAATATTCCCCTTTTTGTGCTATAATTAAATTGCTAGCGAAGTTTCTTGTGGTACGTACCCCAGATTGGAGGTGCGAGTATAATGAGAGTTAGAAAAACACATTTAGTGACTAAGTCTGTTTACGTCTCTGCCTTGAAAAAGGTAGTGCGTATTCCAGTCAAACGTCGCTAGACAATCTGAAAGCAAGGAGAAAACTCTCGAGAGTCACGTGTCTGTTCACAGCAGATGCGTTTTTTTTATTATTTACTCTCTACTTTGCGAATTGAAGATACATTTTTTTAATAAATAATTTTACTATTTTTAGTAAGTTTTACTTTTAGAAAACCACAATATGTGATAGAATATTTATAGAGAGTAGGTGACATATGAAGAATATTACAACAAGTGCAGTTATACTAATAGCCATTACAGTTTACGTTATAGGATTTATTGCCATAGTAGTAACTATAATAGCTATTAATAAAAAAAATAAAAATAAATTAGAAAAAGAATTAAATAGATTAGAAACTTTAAAAAATTTAATTATATCTTCAAGTATTAAAACTGAAATGGAAAAAGTTAAAAGCCTAATAAATAACGAAACATTAGAAAAAAAATATAACAAATGGGAAAAAACATTCAATTCAATTGAAAAAAATGATATTCCTAAAATAACTGATAGACTATTAGACATAGCAAGTTTAATTGATGAAAAAAACTATAAAGAAGCGAGTTTTGAACTTGCAAAATGTGAATTACAAATATACTATGTTAAAGCTAGTACTGAAATATTATTAGATAACATACAAGAAATAACAATGAGTGAAGAAAGAAATCGTGCTGCTGTAACTAAACTAAAAAGCTTATATAGAGAAGTTGTTACAAAATATAACAACAATAAAAATGATTATAAAGAAATGGGAGACAGAGTTGACTTGCAATTTGATAACATCAACAAACTCTTTAGTGCTTTTGAAAGAGTTATGGAGAATAATGATTATGATGAAGTAGGAAACATAGTACATGCACTAGATGATTTAATTAATAATTTAAAAGTTGTAATAGATGAAACTCCAACAATAATTCTAATGTGCAAAATGATAATACCTAAAAAAATATCAGAATTAGAAACAATTGCTGCTAAAATGCAAAAAAATGGTTACAATATTGAATACATAAATCTGGATTATAATGTAAGTGAAGCAAAGAAAAAACTTAAAGATATATTTGATAGAATGAAAGTTTTAAACATAGAAGATTCAATTTTTGAACTTAAAACCATGTTAGACTATTTTGAAAGCTTATATGCTGATTTTGACAAAGAAAAAAATAGTAAAAGAGACTATGAAGTATACATAGATACAATAGGAGAAAGACTAACTAGACTAACAGGTGTATTAAAATCAATATCAAATGAAATAGTTGAACTTAAAGAAACATATGCATTAAGTAATGATGAACTAAAAAATCTAGAGATTATAAGAAGTGACTTATACAACTTAAAAGAACAATATAAAAAGATAAATGACAGAACACTGACTAAAATTACACCTTATTCAGCTTTAGCTAAAGAGTGTGAGCTTATAAATGTAAACATATCTAAAATTGAAGATAAATTAGAAACATCTATTAAAAACTTAGGCAGTCTAAAAGAAGATGAACTAAGAGCTAGAGAACAACTAACTGAAATTAGAAACATATTAAAAGAATCTAAAAGTAAAATTAAATCTTATAAACTACCAGTTGTACCTAAAAATTACTTTGTTGAACTTAATGAAGCAAAAGAGGGAATAGATTGTATAGTTAATGAATTAAATAAAAAACCTATAGATATAGATAGTCTAAATATAAGAGTAGATACTGGAAGAGATTTAGTATTAAAACTATTTAGTCTATCAAGTGAACTAAGTAGAACATGTGGTATGGCAGAATTAGCTATAGTTTATGGCAATAGATACAGAAGTAGTTATAAAGAAATAGATAACAATTTAAGAGATGCAGAAAAAGAATTTAAAAAGGGAGAATATAAAAAGAGTCTAGAAATTAGCTTAAATGCACTTAATCTAGTTGAACCAGGAATACATAAAAAACTTATGAGTGCATGCAAAGAATAAAGAAAGAAGTTGATATTAATGGCAAAAAAGAAAGTTTCAAGTAGTGATAATAAAAATGAATTTCCATACAAAAGAGAGTTAGAAGGACTCTTTTTAATCCTTGTAGGAATACTCGGTTTTGGTAAATTTGGACCCGTAGGAAGAATAATAAAAAACTTTGCAATATTCCTTTTTGGAAATTGGTATTCATTATTTCTAGTAATATGCTTACTAGTAGGAAGTATATTACTTATTAAAAGAAAGAGTCCAAATTACTTTAATGCAAGAATTATAGGATTATATACAATTCTAGTTAGCTTACTAATATTTTCTCATGTAGAATACATAAAAGATAATAACTTAAAAGGAATAGAAATATTAAAAACGACAATTAATAATTTAACAGGATCATTTAGTAATATTAATATGATTAGAACTACTGGAGGAGGTATAATAGGTGGACTATTATCAACTTTATTTGTCGGTTTATTTGATGTAACTGGTACATATATCATTTGTGCAGTATTAGCTTTATTTGGAATTATAATGATATTTAATATAACTATTTCTGACATAATAGAATTTTTATCTAAACCATTTAAAAAGAAACCTACTATGGAAGAAATTGCCAAAGAGGGAGCTAAAGAATTAGAAAATCAAAATGATGAAGAAGATGATAAGATAGTAATTACTAATATAAATGAAATTAAAACTAAAGAAGAACCTATGACTCATTTAGAAGAAGTTACTTATGAAGAAAAAGTAATTAAAGAAAATGATGCTGAATATATATTGCCACCATTAGATTTACTTATAGGCAGTAAAAACAGGGGTAAAGTTAATTCAACTGAATTTATTGCACATAATAATAAAATATTAGAAAAAGTATTTAATGACTTTGGAATAATTGGTAAAGTAGTAGAGGTCCATGTGGGACCTACTGTAACACAATATGAAATAGAGATTAAAGCTGGTACTAAAGTAAATAAAATATTAAGTATTAACCGTGAAATAGCTCTTGCTTTAGCCGCTAAAGATGTTAGAATACAAGCACCTATCCCAGGTAAAAGTACTATTGGCATAGAAATACCTAACCCAACAACAAGTGAAGTTAAGATGAAGGATATTTTAGCTGGAATACCTAAGAAATTAGATAATTCTAAATTAGTCGCACCACTCGGATTAGATATAATGGGTAATATACAATACTTTGAAATAAATAAAGCACCACATATGTTAGTTGCAGGTGCTACTGGTAGTGGTAAATCAGTATGTATTAATAATATAATAATGTCTATATTAATGCGTGCTAAACCAGATGAAGTTAAAATGATTTTAGTGGATCCTAAAAAAGTAGAACTTAATTGTTATGAAGGAATACCACATTTGATGAGACCAGTTGTAACAGATCCTAAAAAAGCAGCAGTGGCTCTTCAAAAAGTATGTATGATAATGGAAGAAAGATATGATATGTTTGCTAATACAGGTACACGTAATATTGGAGCATATAATGAATATGTAGAAAAGAATAAATCAAGAAAACCTGAATTAGAAAAATTACCATTCATATTAGTAATAATAGATGAATTGGCTGATTTAATGATGGTTGCAAGTAAAGAAGTAGAAGAATCAATTATGAGAATTACACAACTTGCTCGTGCTGCAGGAATTCATTTAATAGTTGCAACTCAAAGACCAAGTACAGATGTAATAACTGGATTAATTAAATCTAATATACCTACAAGATTAAGCTTTATGGTAAGTAGTAATGTTGACTCAAGAACAATACTAGACATGGGTGGAGCAGAAAAACTATTAGGTAAAGGTGATATGTTATTCTTACCTCCTGGAGAAAGTAGTCCTATTCGTATACAAGGTAGTTTCGTAACAGATGAAGAAATCAATCGTGTAGTGGCTTTTGTTAAGAGAAGTGGTAATCCTGTATATGATGAAAAGATGACAGACTTAGATAAGAGTCCTAAAGAAGAAAGTATATCACATGAAACAGAAGGTGGAGAGGACCCATTATATAATGATATAGTAGAATTTGCAGTTAAAACTGGTAAAATAAGTGCTAGTTTAATACAAAGAAAATATAGACTAGGTTATAACCGAGCTGCAAGAATAATAGATACTTTAGAAGAAAAAGGTATAATTGGACCACAAAATGGATCTAAACCTAGAGAAGTATTAGTAAGACTAGAAAGTAATAAGGAGAATGAAGAATGACACCACATATAGAAAGTAGTTTAGAAGACATCGCAAATATTGTTATTATGCCAGGTGATCCTAAAAGAGTTGAATATATTGCTAAAAATTATTTAACTGATTATAAATTAGTAAATTCTGTAAGAGGAGAGCTAGCATACACAGGTTACTACAAAGGAAAAAGATTAACAGTTTTCTCTAGTGGAATGGGTATTCCTTCTATGGGAATATATAGTCATGAGTTATTTACTGTGTATAATGTAGATACTATAATAAGAATAGGTAGCGCTGGTTCTTATACAAGTAATTTAAATGTAAAAGATTTATTCTTAGTAGAAAGTGCTTATTCTGATTCAAACTATGCATTAACTTATTGTAATGGTAGTGAAAAGATAGTTTATTCAAATAATGAACTTAATAATATAATTAAAGAAACCGCTAATAAATTAAATATAATCTTAAAAAGTGGAAGAGTACATTCAACAGAAAGCTTTTATACAGAATCCATAAATATGGAATCACTTACAAAAGAATATAGTTGTGATTGTGTAGAAATGGAAACATTTAGCTTATTTATAAATGCCAGTGTAAACAATAAAAAAGCAACATCACTTTTAACAATAAGTGACTCATTTATAACTAAAGAAAGTTTAACCAGTGAAGAAAGAGAAACTAACTTTAATGAAATGATAAAACTAGCATTAGAAAGTACTCTAAATATAAAATAAATGAAGTAAAAATGTATACTTCATTTTTCTTTTAAAAATAATACTTTTAAAATTCAATAAATAGTTTATAATAATATATGAAGGAGAATAAGATGAATTACAAAAAAGAAATATATGATAATTATACATTACACTTAATTAAAACTGATAAATTTAAAACAGTGGATGTAAGTATTAGACTAACTAAACCTTTTGATAAAGAAGAATTTGCATATCTAAGATTACTTGAAAAAATGATAAGATTCAATAAAACTAAAAAATACAATGACATCACAGAAATAAGTAAAGAATTAGAAAGATTATATAACAGCAATCTTATGGTTAAAAGCTATGCTCAAAGTAAAAATATGATATTTGAATGTGGTATAACTATGGTTAATCCCAAATACACTGAATTAAATATATATGATGGAATATTTAACTTATTTGAAGAAATAATATTTAACCAAAAAATAAATAATAACAAATTTAATGAAGAATTATTTAACAATCAAAAAAATAACTTAATTAAAAATATACTAAATGTAAAAGATGAACCACAAGAATATGCTGGATTAAAATTTGAAGAAATATTTTTTAAAAATACAGTCTATGCAGAAAACAACTTAAAAAATATAAATATATTTGAAAACTTAGATAATGAAGAACTTTGCAAAGTATATACAGAATTATTTAATACTAACAAAGTAGACATCATAGTTATAGGAGATTATGATGAAGAAATAATAAAAGATAAAATAAAGCACTTTTCTAAAAAAATAAAACAAAATGATAAAAGTATCAAAGATTTACATATAAATATAAAAGAAGGAAAAGAAAAAGGCTACACGAAACAAATAGATGCTAGTCAATCTAATCTTCTAATAGGTTGTACAATAAAAGGCATAACAGAAGAAGAAAGAAACTATGTATTAGTCTTATATAACACGATATTAGGATGTATGAATAACTCAGTGTTATTTGTTAATGTAAGAGAACTAAATAGTTTATGTTATCATATAGGAAGCATAATAAATAAATACACAGATACTATTATAATTGAATCTGGAATAAATGGTAAAAACTTTCAATTAGCATACTCATTAATTAGTAAATGTTTAGAAGATATGAAAAATGAAGAGACAATAAAACCACTAATTAAAAATGCCAAAAAGACACTAGAAATAGCGTATAATGATTTCTATGATAATAAGATAAAAATAATGAATTACTATTACATGAATGAATTTGGTTACACTCCTAGTATAGAAGAGAGAAGAAAAAGAGTAAGCGAGTGCACTATTGAAAAAATTATTGATTTAGCTAGTAAAGTAAAAATGAAAGATATATTTTTACTTGAAGGAGTGAATAATGAAGAAAATTAAATATAATTATGATGATATAATATATGAAGAAAAATTAAATAATGGCTTAAAAATATTCATGTATCCTACCAATAAAACTAAAAACTTTTACATAACTGTTTCAACCCATTTTGGAGCAGAAGTAATGAAATACAAAAAGAATGATAAAACATATGAAGTAACTAAAGGCAGTGCCCACTTTCTTGAACATCGTGTAATGGATTTTACTAAAAATAAAAAAGCCATGGAAAAAATTAATGAATATGGTTCTTTAGTAAATGCGTATACTACCTATAATGGTACTAATTACAATATATTTGGTAATGAAAAAATACTAGAAAACATGGAATTACTATTTGATGCTGTATTTAAAGCTAACATAAGAAAAGAAGATGTAGAAAAAGAAAGAGGTATAATATTAGAAGAATATTATATGTATAATGATGATCCATACTTTTTACTACAAACAAAACTAAATGAAAATACATTTAACAAATCTTTTATAAAGTTTCCTGTATTAGGTACAACTAATGGAATAGAAACAGTTACAGATAAAGAATTAACAAGACTTTATAATGACTTTTATACATTAGATAATATGTTTATAGTAGTAACCGGTAATTTCAATAAAGATAGTGTATTAGATTATATAAAAGAATATACTAGTAAACTAAATAAAACTAAATGTATAAGTAAAGTAATAAAAGAAAAAGAAAAAGATAATGTGGTAACAACTAATGAAGAAATAATAATGAATTTAAGTGAGCCTAAAGTTATAATTGGTTATAAAACTAAAATACCTAAAAATACAAATATAATAAAATATAGAATGATATTGGGTATGTTATTAGGAGAAATGTTTGGTTCAACTGGTGAGGCATTTTTAGAACTAAATAATAAAGGCATATCTAGATATAGTTATGAATTTGAAAGAGTAAATAATTATATAATATTATATTTTAAAGCTAGTACCAATAATACTAGAGAATTTACTAACGTAATTGAAAAATATTTACATAAATTATCTTTAAACAAGGATTCTTTAGATAGAAAGAAGAAAAGAAAATTAAGTAGTATGATACTCTTATTTGAAGACTTTATGGGAGTAGAAGATATGATAACTACAGAAATATTTACATATAATAAATTAATAAATAAAAGAGAAGAAATATTAAAAAATATAACTTTAGATGACATTAAAGAAGTGACAAACACTATTGATTTAAATAACAAAAGTACTTTAATAATAAAATAAGTACTTTTTTACTTTACACTGGGTATAACCCCTAAAATTGACGACAATATACGAAAGTAAACATAACTTTATGTATAGATTAACAGATAATAATGATGTTGTTGCAACATTTGAAAATATAGTTTAGAATCAAAAATTACTAGTGCTGAATGTAATGAAATAATAGCAACAAGAAACTTAGAAATACAAAAGATAACTTCCAATAATGAATATGAATATTATCTAGTTACCATAAAAGAATCAAGTAATTATGGAGAATATTTTAATAGTGAAAGAATAGTATTAAAATATAATCAGAATTATTTAACATTAATAAATATTTAACAATATAATGAAAGATGAGTATAAAGGAAACACAGTAATAAAATAATAATTTATTCCTTTTTTCTTTACTTTGATAAATAAAAGGGTTAAAATTAAATTGTAATAATTCTTATGGGGGACATATGGTAAATGATAAAATAACTGAAAATTTAATATATGTAATAAAAAATTATAAAAGTAGGTATGGAGTAAATGCAACTATAATAGAATTTGAAAATGCCATCTTATCTATGAAAAATCCAAACTTATCATATATCTTTAAAAAAGAAACTGGCACTAAAAGAAAAGAACATGAATACATAATATCTACATCATGGGACATAGATTTATTATACAAAAGTGCAGTAGAGTTTAAAGATATAGATGTTGAGATAATAGAAGAATCAATACTTGGATTAAAAGATGTAGTAGAAGAAGATAAATACATAAAATATCTTTCATTATTTATAAAAAATGTTCCAAATTGTGATAAAGAAAAAATAAAAGAAGAAATTACTAGTATAAAAAGAGAGAGGAAAATATAAAATGAAAATGGAATTTAGTGTAGAGTATTGTTTTGAAGGAATTATGGAATTTAAAAAAAGATTTGGAGATTATGATACTATTAAAAAATTTGAAGAAAGAGTTATAAAATTAGGTATACCAAAGTTATCTTACTTATTTATAAAAAATGTAGAAGGTACCAACAAAAAGGCACATACAAAAATAATTTTAACTAGTAATGATCCAAAATTATTATATGAAACAGCAAAAATAAAAGGAGTTAATACAATAGAACTAAGTAAAGCAATCGTAGACACTAAAGATGCTTACTATAACTTTCTATTCGCTAAAGATGTAAAAGAAGCTAATATATATATGCATGAAGATGTAATAGTTAAAAGCAATAATAATCTATTTAAATATTATTTTGCAAAAGATGTATTTGGTTCAGATAAAAGAAAGCTAGGGGAAAGTGTTCTTACAGGAAGTCCAAATATAAATTATCACTTTGCAACAGATATAAAAGATGGTCTTTACCTACAACATTTAGAAGTAGTGAAACGAGATAAAGACTTATATGAACTTTTAATAAAAACAATGAAAACAAAAAATGAAGAAGATTTAGAAAAACAAAGAACAATGATGTGTAAGGATGCAAGACGTGTGCTTAGAAGATTAGATTATATAGTAGAAAAGTAATATTCATAAATGTATTACTTTTTTTCTGTAAATTTTGAAATAAAAGGATTGACAAATACATATTATAAATGGTATAGTATTCATGTTTGGATTCATTGAAATCCTAATTAAAATTATAAATATGATACACCAGGAAGTGTGTACGAGAAAGGAGTTATAATGACTACTATAAATCAATTAGTAAGAAAATCTAGAGGACAAAAAGTTAGAAAAAGTAAAAGTCCAGTATTAAATGTTGGATTTAACTCAAAAGATAGAAAGAGAACTAACAATATGAGCCCTCAAAAACGTGGAGTATGTACTCGTGTAGGTACTAAGACACCAAAGAAACCAAACTCAGCATTAAGAAAATATGCTCGTGTAAGACTTTCAAATGGTTACGAAGTAACTTGCTATATTCCAGGTGAAGGACACAACTTACAAGAACACAGTGTTGTACTTATAAGAGGTGGACGTGTTAAAGACTTAATCGGTGTAAGATATCATATCGTTCGTGGTACATTAGATACTGCTGGTATTGATAAAAGACGTCAAGGAAGAAGTAAATACGGTACTAAAAGACCAAAAAATAAATAAGTAAATAATAAACGAAAGGAGTGAAATAAATGCGTAAAAGACAAGCAGTTAAAAGAGAAGTATTAGCAGATCCTATATATAATTCTAAAGTTGTTACTAAGTTAATTAATCGTATCATGTTAGATGGTAAAAAAGGTACTGCTGAAGAAATTCTACATAAGGCATTTGATATAGTAAAAGAAAAGACTGGTAAAGATCCACTTGAAGTATTTAATGAAGCTTATAATAATATTCAACCTCAACTAGAAATTAGAAGTAGACGTATTGGTGGTGGTAACTATCAAGTACCAGTTGAAGTTAGAGAAGAAAGAAAACAAACTTTAGCACTTCGTTGGTTAGTTCAATATGCTAAGAATAGAAATGGTAAAGGTATGGCTGAAAAGCTTGCTGATGAAATCATTGATGCAGCTAATGGAACAGGTGGAGCTGTTAAAAAACGTGAAGACACACATAAGATGGCAGAAGCTAATAAAGCATATGCTCACTATAGATGGTAATAATAAAGAAGGGAGAAATATAATATGGCACGTGATGTATCTTTAGATAAAATACGTAATATAGGAATAATGGCTCACATTGATGCCGGAAAAACTACATTTACTGAACGTGTTCTTTTCCATACAGGTATAACTCATAAAATTGGTGAAACTCATGATGGAGAATCACAAATGGACTGGATGGAACAAGAAAAAGAAAGAGGTATCACAATTACTAGTGCTGCTACAACTGCTCACTGGAAAGG
>CAKOLW010000006.1 GCA_934096405.1 uncultured Bacilli bacterium | reverse complement strand
TATTTTATTAACCATTTATTATCTTTTCTACATAAGATTACTCCATTAGTCTTATTATGATATTCTTTCTTTAGTTCCAAATCTATATAATTCATGTATGTTTGTATTTGTCCTATATGTTCCTTCTTTAATTCTGTTATCTTTAGTTCTACTACTACAAAAGAATTAGATATGTAATTAAACAACAATACATCAATGTAATTATAGTTAGTACCTATTTTAATTTTATACTGACTATCAACATATGTGTACCCTTCGCCTAAAGACTTACATAATTCAACTGGATTTTCATCTATATATTTCTGAAGTATTTTTTCTGTTAGTTTTTCTTTTAACTTTAAACCATTTAATACCACTGGATTAGATATTGTATCTTTAATTGGTACTACTTCTTGTCTAGATAGTTTTTCTCTTACTTCATCATCAAGTCTATTATATTCTTTGGATTTAATTCTTTTTCTTAAGTCTCTTGTAGATAAATTAAATTTATTTGAAATATTTAAGTAATATTCTATTTCTTTTTCATCTTTTAATTTCAATATTTCACATATGTTTGACCAGGTTATATTAAGTGTTTTGAATTTGGCAGACACTGTCTGCCGTTTTTGCAGATGCAAATAATACGTTCTCATATTAGTTAGAGATCTAACTGAATATCCTTTTCCAAGTTCACTCGTTAATCTCTCAGAATATTCTTTAATAAGTTGATTACCATATTTAGCTCTTGTTTCTCCACCTTGTGCTTCTATAAGTAATTTACCTACATTATAGTATCCTTCTAAATCTTTTTGATTACTTTTATATTCTCTTACTTTTCTTCCAATTATATTGTCTACCAATATATTTTTTATTTCATCATAATAAGTCATGGCTTTTGCCTCCTAAATATTCACAAATATTTTCATCACTTATCATTTTTTTAGATAACTTTCTGTAACTTAAATTATCTCTTATTGTTATATGTATGTAATAATTTATTTCATTAACTTCTTTTAAAGATAAAAGCACCTTATAATGTTTCCGACTCAATTTGTCACGCAATGCATGACTTTTTTCAATAAGGTTGTAAAATAGTCTCATATATTTTAAGTTTGTGATTCCATATGTTGTTTCAAATTTCTTAGTTAAAACATTTGCATATTTTTTAACTATACCTTCACCATAGTGTTTACCAGTTGATGTTAGTTCTTTTCCAATATTATAATTTCTGGTAAGTTTATCTAAGTTATTTCTATATTCTCTTACCATTATTTTTGCTTCTGTTGTTATTATTTTATTTCTTATTTGATTTAAATAATCATCTTTCATTGGTTTTCCTCCTTATAATTAACAATAACAAATATATTAATGTAAGTCAAATAACGGCAAAATTAATAATTGAAAGTACAATTTTTAATTTTACTCTCAATTATTTAAAAAAATGTATTTTAATAATTACAAATAACAATTGATTTTTAAGATTTGACTTATCAAAAATTAATTTTGAATTTAAAAAAAGTAAAAAAAATATTGATTCTAAAAAGAATCAATATTTATTTTAAGGCTTTTAATACCTTCATTATAAGCTTTTATTTGAATTAAATTTTTTATTGAATTAGCCACTTTACCTTGCTTTCCTATTACACGTGGCATATCACTTTCACTTACAAGTATTTCCAAAATTGTTCCTTCTTCGGTAACAAATTTCTTTACTTTTACTAAGTCATGTTCTAAAGCAATGTTAGTAATAAGAAATTCTGCAAATTCTTCTATACTCATTATTTAGAACTCTTTTCATTATGGAATTTTTCCATAACTCCAGCCTTACTTAATAAATTTTTAACTGTGTCAGTTGGCATAGCACCATTTCTTAACCATTTTAATGCAACTTCTTCATTTACATTAATTTTAGAATTTTCTAATGGACTATATGTGCCAATTAATTCGATAAAAGATCCATCTCTTCTATCATGACTATCAGCAGCTACTATTCTATAGAATGGTTTCTTTTTGCTTCCCATTCTTTTTAATCTTAATTTAACCATTGTAATACCTCTCTTTCTGTAAATCATATTACCACAAACAAAAAATAATGTCAACCTTTTTTGGTTGACTGCTATTTGCTTTCGTATTCATTTATTAAGTTATCAATATATTCAAAGTGATGTTCTACTATTCCTTCATCATTTACTTGTGACATTATACATAAGTTACCAGGTATTCTTTTTCCATCATATGGATTGGTTAAATCTATATCAATTAATCCTTTAGATTCTAAAACATATAATCTTGTACATTTACTTTTATCTGGATTATTTAATAAATATTGTTCATAAACTGAATAATTTGTATAATAAACTTTAGCTGATAATTCTACTTGAGTTTTAATTCTTTTTAAATTTTTTAATTTAACTTTATCATTTATTTTTTGTATTCCAAAAATAGATACACCCATGATTGCTACTAAAAGTACAATTACAACTAATAATTCTACTAATGTAAAGCCATTTTTATTCATACTTTATCACCTATAATAAGAATACCACATTTTTTTAAAAGAAAAAAGGCTAATTAGCCTCAACAATTAATTTTATTGCAGTTCTTTCTTCGCCATCAATCACAATATCACTGAAAGCTGGGGTACACACTAAATTTTTACCAGTTGGTGCTGTATAACCTCTTGCTATCGCAATTGCTTTAATTGCTTGATTTAATGCACCTGCACCTATTGCTTGAATTTCTATTCCTTTATTTTGTTCTCTAAACAAATTTGCAATAGCGCCTGCAACTTTTTGTGGTACACTTTTACTTGAAACTTTTATTATATCCATAATATCCCCCTTTGTAAAATATATTACGTTTATAAGAAAAAATTACAATTATAAGTTACTTTTAATTTTTAAATATAATTCTTTTTCTTTACCTTTATCACTCAATTCTGTAAAATCCATTGTTCTAAGTGATAATAATTCTTCTTTAGTTAGTGATTTAAGTGCATTAAATACTTCTGTTTTACTATTTTCATTAAATACCTGATATATACTTTTTCTTTTAACAATTTCATTGCTGTATTTCATTTTAACTAATCCTTTGACTATTATTTGCTGTATTCTAGGATATGATACATTATACTTGCTTGCTATTTCTGCTTGAGTTAATTTAACATTTTTAAAAATTCCATAATAAGAAATAATTATGTCTCTAGTTTTTTGATCTAAAATTCTTAGTTTTTCAGATAGTATTTTTTCTGTCATACCTTCATTGGCTACATCTACATCATCTTTTAAAGTATCAATTAGCTCTACTTGTTTATCATTGCGTTTTCCAATAGTTTCGCTAAGACTAAGTGGTTGTTCTGGCCTATCTATAACATAATTCATTATTGCACTATCGATGCATTTTATAGCAAATGTTGAAAATTTTATATTTTTAGAAATATCAAAGTTTTCTACTGCTCTTATTAGTCCTATAGTTCCTAATGTAAATAAGTCTTCAAATTCTGACATGTAAGAGTAAAATTTTTTATTTAATCTATGAAGGATTAATTTAAGGTTATGTTCAACTAAAATATTTCTGGTATTTATATCTTTTGTATTTGCATAAGTTTCTAATAATTTTAGTTGTTCTTTATTATCTAATGGATTTACAAAATCAATATTGTACATAGTTATGCTCCTTTTGACTTTATATAATATCAAACTTTTTTAAAAAAAGAAATAGTTATTTAATGAACTTGTCAACAAAAAGTAAACACATTCTTTTTGTGTCTACTTTTATCTTACAACTTCATTATTTAACTATTTCACATTCATTTAAAGGTATGTATTTATTTCCTTTAAGTCTATATAATTGGTTACATGTTCCAATTTGATCATAATATATTTTGCTTATAATAAATTCTAGTTTATTATCATCATATATGTCTATAAGATTAGTAAAGTTTAAAGTTGAATTTTTTAAACTATCTTCTACTTCTTCTTTAGCAATCAGTTTATAATTACTATTATTATTGTAAACTAATGCATTAAAGTATGGAGCTTCACTAAATCCACTATTGATTAAATATAAGTTTTCGTTATTATTATCATTATCAAAATCATATGATACATATTTTACTTGGTTTAAATTTATTTCTAAGTCAGTTGTATTAATTAATTCGTTTAATACATTATAATCTTTTAAATCATTTATAGTATAGTTATATTGATTTATTGATATACTTCCATCATATGTGAATAAATTATCATCACTGTTATATATGTTTTTATTTTCTTCATCAAATACATAAAATTTTGAATTTCTATCATTATAAAATAATTTTTGTTTTCCATAATATTTTCCATTAATAAATATGTTATAATTTTTGTTATTATATAAATTTAAATCATTAGTTTTGTCTAAGCATTCCCACTTACTACATTCTAAAATTGAATAAGGACTAAATATCATTGTATAAGTATTTCTTTTTTTATTTATTTCAATAATTTTATAGATTCCAATTAATAGTAAAGTTAATATAACTAATCCTATTATTACCAATATTTCAAAATTTTTATTTTTTTTCATTTAGCCCTCCCTTTATGTAAATTTTATTATTTTATAATAAGCAGAAGTGTTACCATATGTTTTTAATACTGAATTTGAATTTCCATGTGAGGAAGCTGGATCTGACATTAATATATCAGTATCAGTTGTTCCAGTTACATAAACCCAGTGTCCATCCCCATTTACACTAATTATAACTTTATAACCAGAATTTATGAATGATGTTATTAATTTTCTTTTTTGTTCAAATGTTCCAGAAAGATTTGCAGCGCTATAAGTATAATTACCTTCTCCAACGGCAACTTTAAGTGCGCATTCATTTCTTAAATTATTACCTTCAAAGCAATTATTAGCAGTTAGTACTTGAGCAAAATTACCTGGGTTAAAGTTTGGAATTCTTAATGTTGATGGATTAGCATCTGCGATTAGTTTAGAAAATGATGTTATTAGACATCCGGCGTCTGCCATAGTTGCTCCAGCACCAAATGTTTGATTACCCCAAGGAGATGCACTTCCTTGTTTCCAACTATCCCAGTTTCCAGAAGCTATGTAATTAGTACCACCACTATAGACAGTCCTACATTCTACACCTTTTAATGAGTAACCTTTATCATTATACTGCAAATATAATAATTCTGTATAATCATAATTAGCTAAACTTGAATCTGGAGTTCCTTCTTTTAACCATTTTGACAATTTTGTATTATCATATTGTGTTGAAGCAACTGTTCCAGAAGAAGTTGTCATAACTTGACCTACTGTTGCTTCTACGTATTCTCTTAGTTTAGAATTTTCTGGTAATGGTTCAACTTTTGTACATTGATTATTATTAATAGCTTTTTCATTATCTATTGGCACTAAAATTATGTTATTGTTATTTGTGTTGCTCCAACATCTATAACATCCCTCATCCGGATCACAATAAGTTTGTCTAGTTGTAGAGTTAGCAATTTGTATTACTTTTTCTCCACTATTGGTAGTTGATGTGCCATTTGCCATTAAGAAACTTCTTGTCATAATTGAGAATGCTTTAGAAGTTGCTTCACTATTTGTAATGAATTTAGATTCTTGCCATGGTGTATCACCTGCTTCAGCAAATACTGCACCAAGTACATATTTTTCTATATCAACTAATTCATTACTCATTGGTGTATTAGAATTAAAGTCAAATGCATCAAATGAAAAGCTGTCTTTATATGGATACATAAGTTGAACTTTATAACTTGTATCAATAGTACTTGTACTACTCCCATTTTCTTCTGTTCCGCTTTCATCGGAACCATCTACATCTGTGTAATCACATATAACTGTGGCTGAGGATGAAGAGTTATTTTTATCAAGATATTTTTCTATATCAGAGTCGTAACCCAATAAATAATTTGAATAGTCTTGTCTATCTCTCATGTTTTCAATAAATTTTTCAATTTCTTTTGCTATTACGAAATTAAATTCTGGTTCTTCATTATCTGAAGTAAATTCTTTCATATATCTTGGATATCTATCATAAATAAAACCATTTTCATATGTATATTTATTACCATCGCCCAATGTGATTTCTGCTTCTTGGTCACCAGCTTGGTCTGGATATTCTTTAGTATCATATATTTCTAATGATCCTGGTTTTTCTCCATATTTTTTTTGTACTCTATCTATACATTGTGGATCAGTAGCATTATATGAGGCAACAATATTTTTATCTGCTTCATAACCCCTATGGCCTGATTTTATTCCTAAATCTCCTACTGATACTTTATCTCCATATCTTAAATATAATTCATACTTTTTAGTATCTATATAATTTTTACTTTCTGGATGTGATACACAATCCCATTTTTCTGGTTCATCTTCTTTACTGACAATCTCCCATTTCCAGTATTTATAATCATAAGTTAATATATATTGTTCAAGAAGTCTATCTATATCAGGTCGTGTAAAAATATGGAATTGAATTAAATCTGTATTTTCTAAGAATTTTGTCCAACTTTCAGTAGCACCATCAAAAATCTTACCAGCAAATGTGTTGTCTAATTTTGCATTGGCAGTAAGTGTATTAATTTCAAATAAGAAAGTTATTGCATCTAAGTCTGACATTATCTCATATTTTTCTTCATCATCTTTATCGGCATTTTTTGGTATTCTATTTAATGTGGCTGTGCCATCTTCCTTATAGTTTTGTGTTTCATAAGCATAATAAAATGTATTAATAACATAGCCTGGTGGAATGTTTTCTATACGAGTTTTGCGTTCAGCTGTTTCAACTCGTTTTTTTAAATATCGCACAAATTCACATGAGTTGGTTAAATCATAATCGCCAAAAAAGTTTGCTACTGATCTGATCCAAGAAGTTTCACAATCTCCATATGCTTCTTCTATTTCAGTTCTTTTCATGCCTTCAACTATCTTATCTTGGTCTTCTTCATCATCACTATAATTCATTTCTACTACTTCAGTACTAGTTAATCCAAATTTCATTCCTAAACTACTAATCCATAATTGAAATGGGTTGGCTATTGCTATAGCTATACCAATTAGCATAATTAACCCAAAAATAACTATTATTCCGATTATAACGGCTTCACGAACCCCTGGAATTTTTAATAAATTCACAATTTTTTTCACTGTCTTAGTTGTGTCAACAGCTTTTCCAGCGGTTCTTGCCATACCACTAAAACCATTATCATCTTCTTGCACTTTTCCAAGTGCACTTCTTCCTAATGTACTTGCACCCTTTTTTGCTAAATTTTTAGGCTTTAATCCTTCTTTTGTTTTTTCTTTTAAGCTTTGTTTCTCACTATTTGCAGTTCCAGTGCTATCAGACTTTAAGCTGTTTTCTCCTTTTGTAGAAGGACTGGATGCCTTATTATTACCTAAATTCTTTCTTTTAGATTTATTAATTCTTTCACTAATTTCCTCTGCACCAGAGTTTTGGTTTTGAACGCCAAAAGAGCGCACATTTTGTGCACCTTGATTTTGATTATTAGTGTTTATATTATCTCTTTTGTCATCCATAATTACCACCATTATTTAAGTATTATAGACCTCCACCTGAACCAAATGATTCTAATTCTTCTGGAGTAACTATAACATTAATTCTCATTCTTCTTGAACCACAAACGAATAATGCTTCACCTTGATTGTAACGTTTGATTGATTCTTTTTCTTGATCATTTAAATCAATTAATAAGCTCAAATCTTCAACTGCTTGTTTCTTTAATCCCATTACTAGATAGTAACTAGCATTATCGAATATTGCTTTACCATGTACAATTACTTCTGGACTTGCAAAGTCTGTAGGTTGTTGTGTAATTATAATAGTACCAGTATTGTATTTACGACTTCTTCTTTGTACTTGCGCTAAAAATTCAGCTCCAAGTGTGTTTTTATCTGCTAATAAAGTATGTGCTTCATCAACCATTAAAACAGTATTAGTTGTTTTATCTAGACATAATCCCCATGCATGTTTTAATATGTTGAAAAATAACGCATTTCTTATGTTAGCATCAGTATTCATTAATTCTTTTATGTTAAATACTATAAAGTCACTATCAGGTTGTACTGTAGTATGACCTGTAAAGTAGTATCTTAATTCTTTTGTTAAAGGTCTTACTTTTAACTCAAGTTTTTCCATTACTTCTCTTTCACGTGTTCTTTCAGTCATTGATAGTAATCTACCTTTAATAGTAGCATATACGTCATCAAATGTTGGGTAGTCTTCACTACTAAATTTTGTAAAGTCTGTTTCATATGTAATTTTATATCTAGCATATGTATCTTGTAATACTTCACTAAATAATGTTAATACATCTTCTTCAATGTCAGGACTGTAATATTTCATAAATGCTTTTAATGTTTGTAATGTTCTAGTTAGAATTGTATAACCAAGACCAGCTGCAATGTCTTCTTCATCAGCATCAACTATTACTTCTAGTGGATTTATCATTCCATAACGTCCACCTTTACCAAGGTCAATGAAATCTCCACCATATAGTCTAGTCATGTCTTCAAGTTCACCTTCTGGGTCTATAGCAACTATTTTATGACCATTTCTAATATTTGTTCTAAGTAATAATTTAGCAGCTGTAGATTTACCACTACCAGATGTACCTAACATTATCATGTTAGCATTGTTTCTATTAAATTCTTTTTTTATTTGATATAAGAATTGGTTAAATAAAATTATACCGCCAGAGAAATCTACACCTAATAAACAAGATAAACCTGGATCTTTTATGCTATCAAATACAAATGGATACATTGCAGCCATTGTTATACTAGGTATAGGTGTTCCTATTCTTTCTTCAATATCATTTGCCGGGAATATTGGCAAACAACTTTGTAATATTTTTTCTTGTTCAAATCTTAATACTATTCCTTTCATTCCCATGGCATCCAAATAGTTTTTAACTTGAACTTTTTTATTTTCTAATTCTTCTTGACTATCTGCTAAAACCATAACATGCATTTGAAAATCAAATATTCTAGCTTGAGTAGCTGTTAACTGGCTAATGAAAGCTTCTATACTTTCATAGTTTTGTCTTATTTGTTCTTGAACTGTTCTATCGTGTTCATCTCTATATTTAATTTTCATATCAGCTATTTCTTTATTTAACATTTTAGTTAAAACTGAAAATTGAATTGGAATATGTTTAATAACTACTTTTATACCAGAATATTGAGTTAAATTAGCAAGAAATCCTTCACTTATCATTTTAGGGTAACTTATTATTGTTAAGAAACAACAATATTTTCCGCTTATAACCATGTCCCCAGCTCTAAATTCTAGCCCTTTAGGCGCTAATTGACTTTTTAAGTTCATTCAGTAATCACCGTCCCAAATTCAGTTCTATTATTATCATTTAAGAATCCTTCTATTAAAACTCTTAAATCATCATTACTTGTTTGTCTAGCAGTTAATCCACATGTAGCAAAACCACTTACTAAGTTTTGTATTTTCTTTTGTATTATTTCAGGTCTTTTTTCTTTAAATAATACAAAGTATTCAGTATCAACTACACCCACTTCTTTACTCATAAATAAGTTAGCTTTATTTATATCTTGCATTACTAATTTTTTCATTGCTGGTGTTGTAACATTGTTATAGAGTAATTGTAAACTACTTAGGTATACGTGAATATCAACTGGTCTTCCAGATACTATAACCCAAAACTCATAATCCAAACTATTATATAAATTTCTTAAATTGTATATAACATTTTTTTGAGTATCATAATCCATTATGAAGATGTTCTTAGGTTGAACTTTAACTCCAGTTACTTGATTACCATCATCAGTTTGAATACAACCATTTAATATTGATCTTATTGGTAACCAGTTTTCAGCATATTTTAAATCTTTAATATTTACTTTATTTTTCCCCGTATTCATTTCTTACACACCAACCTTTCCAGAAATAAGTTCTTCTACTACTTAAAAATTTAATTATATCTCTTATAAATTCTAAAACATTATGATAATAAGCAACTGGTACAATTAATAATCCTCCAATAGATATTGGTGTTAATTTTATTATTGTAGCAAGTAAGCTTGTAGCACTTACTGCTAGAAATAATATAATTGTCATTGCAACACCTACTAGAAATATTACTAAATCTATAGGTCTCATAAAGTTAAATATTAATTGACCACTTTTGCTATTTGCTGGTATTAAATACATATTATTCATTTATTCTTTCCTCCTATTTATCATTTGCCTTTACCACCTTTTTGATATTCAGCATTAGCTGCTTTACTTATTTCTGATTTTGACTTTTGCCAAGTTTTTCTTTCTTCTTCTACTTCAGTTTTTTTATTTTGATATTCAATTATTTGACTCATATCTTCATTACTTAATCCTTTTTTTCCTTTATAATTAAGATCTTTCTTAATTCCATTATCACTATTAAATTTTTCATATTGACCTATCATACCTCTTAATAATTGAGTGTCCGCATCTAAGTTATTACCATTTTTAGCAAGATTAACTTGTTCATCAAAGAACTTATCTCGGTCTGCTCTATATTGTTCACTTATAAGAGCTTTTTGCGCTTCTATTTGCTTATCTATTTCTCCAGTATGATATGTTTGTTGATCTACGGTTAAAGTTTTATTATCCTCTACTTTTTTTCTATAATTATATAATTTTTGAAGTTCTGGATTGTTATTCATCATAGTTTCTAAACTGTCATGTTTACCACTAAATTGTTGTTCAAGTTGTGAAATTATTTTATCTCTTAAATCGGATGATTGATTAATATTTGAGATAGACTTGTCAATATCTTTAATTTGTTTATCAAATTCAGCATTTTTCTTATTAGTTGCATTTTGTCCACCAAAGAAATTTGATATGCCACCACCAATGAATGGAAATAATCCACCGGCTTTTCCTATTCCAGTACCAAGTGTTCCAGAACGTCCAATAGTGGCTACCATGTTTTTAATATTATCACCAGCATTTTTTGACGCTATTCCTCCAGTAGTACCACTATAAGCGCCTGTTAAAGCTCCTCCTAGAACTCCTCCTAGGACTGATCCTAATTTTCCACCTGCTGCATGACTACTTATTCCACCAGCTATTGCACCACCAACAAATCCTGCTGTGCCACCTACTAATCCACGTAGAGCACCTGCATACGCTTTCGTAGAACCATCACCAATTTTTAACCCTAATGCATCTTCAATTAGTTTAGGTAATTCTTTAGCACCATGAAATACGCCTATTACTAAAAGTATTTGTAAAAACCATCCAAGTTCTTCACCATCAGCTACGCCTAAAACATCTCTAACATTATTCAATGAAATAGAACATATTGCCCACGCCATATAAAATGTTATAATTCTTATAAATATCTGCAAATATATTTGCATAAATATTTTTATATAATTAGAAATTTTATTTTTTTGTGTTGGATCAATTGACATGATTATTGGAATTGGTGCAAGTACTTCTAAAATTAATAACTTCAACATCCTTGAAGCAACTTCCATACAATAGACTAAAAAATGGTAAATTAAAACAATTCCTACTACAAATGGTGCTATTGGTATATAATCAAAATAGTCGTAATGACATGGTACCAGCGAAATTATATTTCCTGTACCATCTGCTACTTTTCCATAATTTATAATGCATGACCCAGAAGCAGGTGCATCTTTCTTTTTTTTAAAAAACAAAAGCCACATTTGATTTACAAACTTCGCTGCACTATCTTCATCTTTTGCTAATCCTCCAGGATTTTTATCTCCGTCATCAGGAGTTCCAAAAACTATATTTTGTATTACTTCATTATCAATAATCAATAATTGGAGTTCTCCTAATTTTCCAAAGATAAAGTTTAAAGTTAATAGCAATACAACAGCAATGGTAACATTTTTTATAATTGTTGTACCAGTTTTTTCTGTATTTTTTAATTTTGATGGTTCTATTAAAATATTTATTAAAGAAATTGATAATCTAAATAGAGCGTAAATTCCCGCTAGAATCATGACTCTTCCAATAATTGCATTTATTGGAGTTGTTAAAGGATTTGTCGTAGAAGAACTAAACACTTTTGAAGAAAATTCAACAATTTGAAAAAATCCTCTAAGAGCTGCAGCCGCTATTCCATAAATACCTGAATCAATCATAATAAATATTTCAGTCAAAATTGGTATGGAAAAACCAGAAAAACTTAACGTAAATTTAAAAACATCTATAAAATTCATAAATTTGCTCCCTTCTATTATTTAATACCACACAACACATTTGGAGAATTAAAAATAGTTTCACCAATAAAATCTATAATTGTTGGCATCAATAAAATTATTATAACAATAATTAATCTTTTTATATTTTTATTAAGACATTCTTTTAACTCATCTTTTTCTTTTGTTATTACTGTCATAAAATCTATAATAGCCATTATTATTGTTATTATTATTGCTCCTATTTTAACTATAGTCCATGCGCTTTGCAAATACTTAATTAAGTTGCTATTTTTTCCACCTAAAAGTTGTTCACATGTTGATGATTTAGTACTTATATTGGCATCAATTTTAAGTCTAGGATCAGTATCAATTGTATAATCTTTTGATACAGTTGCAGAACTAGTATATCCCTCTAAATCAGTTCTAGTTTCAGTAGAAAGCGCATATTCTTTACCATTTCCAAACTTTGTAATAACAAGTGCCCCGCATGTTGTGTCCCCATATGGGTATTTATCTTTTATTTTATCAACATCATCATTAAAAATTTTTATAGTTTCTTTATAAAAATTGCTGTTTATAATTTCAAATTGAAGTGCAATATTACTATCATTTGTAGTTTTATTTAAATAACCTCCCTGATTGCCGTAAGATACATATACGCTTCCATCTTCATATGAATCAATATTAAAAGATAAAGTTCTACTGGAATAAGTGGAATTTTCTTTAGTTGAAATATCCATATAGGAGGCTTGTAGAGTACAACTTGTTTTTTGTAAATTGCTAGTCTTGTCACCAGTTATTACATTTCCATCAGAACTCGCGTGCAGTAAAGCATTTAATGTTATAGTTTGTCCTATACCATTTCCTCTTGCTTGACTACTTGCAAATAAGCTGATAATTTTCTTTTTTTCATCTTCTTTAAACCATAAGTCTGGGCATTCCTTCATCTTTAGATTGTTTTTATCTGTAGTATCAATGTACGGATTTAGCAAATTCCAATAGTCCGTTCCACTTGTAGCTTCATCTGTTTGTTTAATAGTATAATCAGAACTTGAATTAATAATTTTAACTTCAACTTTATTTGTTATATTGCTTACTTTAATTGGATTGAATTCAATGTTAAAACTTATATTTTTTTTACTCTTATTGTCTCCACTATATGGCCTTATATAAGTACATGTTAACTTTTCTGCATTAATGAACATGGGAACTGTCATAAATAAACCAAATAATAATATCAAAATTTTTTTATACATATTTTTTCCACCAATCTAAACAATATTATTTTACATATAATATTTTACCAAATTAAGCATAGGAATTCAAGCAGTTAAAAGTTAATCCTAAAATAAAGTTAATAGATAACTTTAAATAGTAAACAAGGACTTTTGAAACAATGTTCTGTTTGCTATTCTTTATTACAAATAATTTTTTTATTTTTTAATATTTATATAATTTTAATTATTTTATTCCACAAAGTATGTTATTTGAATTAAAAATAGTAGAACCTATAAAATCTATAATTGTTGGCATCAATAAAATTATTATAACAATAATTAATCTTTTTATATTTTTATTAAGACATTCTTTTAACTCATCTTTTTCTTTTGTTATTACTGTCATAAAATCTATAATAGCCATTATTATTATTGTTATTATTATTGCTCCTATTTTAACGATTGTCCATGCACTTTGTAAATATTTAATTAAATTGCTATTCTTTCCACCTAAAAGCTGTTCACATGATGATGGTTTTGTACTTATATTACTGTCAATCAAATCAAATAAATCGGAACGTGTGGTTTTGGCTGTTTTTTCATCAACAAATTGTGCTGCTTTTTCTGGTTCTTTACAATTGGATGTTTCTTGAGTAATTATGAAATTCTTTTTGTCAGTTTGGCAAAAATATAAATCTGATTGACTGGGACAAGTTTCTAAATTGTTCATGTCCTTAAATTTAATTGTATATTTTCCATCAATACTAAAAGATGATGATTGATTGTTTTCATATTTAAGAGTTTGCTGAAAGTTGTCAGCATAAAGAGCATTAAATTCAATTTTACCACTTTTATATTTAATTATGTTAAATCGAAATAATCCACCTTCAAAAAAAATCTCATCATATGACATATCGGCATAATAATAGGGATATTCATTCTCACCAATTTTACAGTCCATTACTACTTCATCTATATCACTTTCATTTGCTATTCCACCCCAAGGACCTTTAGTAGCACTAAATTCGGCTCTAGGCAAAGGTATGTTTGAGGCATCATCAAAACGAAGCATAATCATATCCATATTTTCTACCACATTAAAATCATAAACTATTCTAGGACAAGTTAGTTTGCCATTACTATAAAATAAACTTGGATCGTTTTGATATTCAAAAACTATTCCATTGTCAGTAAATCCACGTTCAATTTCTATTCCATAAGTTGATAAGTATGTTCTTGATTTTAATAATGGATTAGATTTTCCATCTTGCAAAAAAATTTTAATTTCATCTTTATAAACATCAACTTGAAGTTTATATTTTTTAAAATTATCATTATTATAATTATCATCAAAGTCAAATGCAAATTTATCATATGTACAGCTAAATTGATAATTTTCAGGCTCAGCTTTTAAAACTAATAGTTTCATTAGCATTATTGATATAATAAGTATTATTTTTTTCATCACACTTTCATCTTCCTTCTTTTATTTTTACACTCTAATTTTAGCAAAATCCCTAGTCAAGTTCAAGTACTTTTTGCAGACTTGTTTTGTACTATTAAATAAAAAATAAGTTCCAATTTAGTATATACAAAAAGAACTTAGTTTTTTATTTAATCGTTTTTTATTTATCTAATTATGATAAAAATTTTATTTTGTTTTTCTTAAATTTTTTTCTTCTTTAGTTTCTAAACTTTCTTCTAGTCTTTCTTTTAATGCACAGAGTTGTAAATATCGTTCCTTTTTATTCGTTTTGTTTAATAATTCTTTTAAATACTTTTCAGTTTCTGTGTTTTCAATAATTACTCCAGATACATTTAATTTGGTTTCATGATTTTTATTATATTTATCATATAAATATTTTTCATTGGTAATGAAAACTTTACATAACTCTATGTTATCATAAAACTTAATAGTCATCATGTTATACTCAATAATTATACTTCTTAAATAGTTTATAAAACTTTCATTAAATATAATATTTTTTTCATTTATTATACTACAAATTATTTTATCGACTAATTTTTTATTTTTATCATTTCTACTTCTAAATAATTCTTCAATACTTTTAAGTTTTCCTTCATTATTGTAAATTTAATTTAATCCTGGATAATCATTTAATGCTTTTGGGTATTTTTTTATATGTGCACCAGCATTTGTTAAATAATAAAGTAATTTACTTACTGGCAGTCGATTTCGGTCATAAGTTATTTCCAAACTATCATTTATTAAATTTAATGAATTAATAACATTCTCTTCAAGGCATTTAAATTGATTTTATTATAGGGTTGATTAAGTTCATATTGATAATTAATATATTCTAGTAAAGAAATAAAGTGTTCTGTATCAAAATAACCTTTTTCTTTATTTTTTTCAAAAGTTTTAATATGCTCTAATTTATGAAAAATAGTTAAATAAACATAGAGTAATTGACTTTTTTCTGAATATTGTGTAAATCTTCTTTTATTAATAATAATTTCATAAGTCGAATCTTTAAAGTGTGTTTCTATAAAGCCATTAGCATTATTAAATGGCTAGTTTTTAACTTTTAAACTAATTTTTGTTTTATACTTATCTTTTAGTTCTTCTTCTATTATTGAATTACAATATTTTTCAAGATTTTTCATTTTCTCACCTTTTTAAACTTAACCTGTTATTTTTTTCTTTCTGGATTTTCATCATATAATACTTTATTCATAATTATGTTTATATTTTGAATATTGTCATCTAGTCTAACCATTTTATCTAAATTTCCTTCTAAAATTTGTTTTAATATCGTAACCTCTTCTAATAATTTTCTTTTATCTACTTGTAGTTTTTCAGTAATCGTGTCAAGTTCTTTTAAATTTTCAATTGATGAAATGCTAGTATAATCTTTTCTTGTGTATAATTAATGGATTTTCTAGCTTCTTTTATTTTTTTACCTAAATTAATTTTTCAAGTTTAAATACTAATTTTTTAAAATAATTTACACCTAGTAATTCATAAATTTTTATTTCTACTTTTTCACTTTTTTTTCAATTAAATCCCCCACTCTTGGTATTGTATAATACCGCAAACAAATTTAATTGTCAACAAAAAAACTAAAGATTTTTCTTTAGTCTTTTGTTTAATCTATTTTGAAATATCCACTTGGAATATTTGGTTTTGGACTATCACCAAATATACCACATCCATCACCATTAACATCAAATACACATTTTGCACAACTTGTCCAGTTATTATCTTTAGTAACTAGATTTACAATCATCTTTGTTAAAGCAATTACTAAGAAACAAATTACTGCAGAAATAACTTTGTTTATTAAAGTTTTTTGTGCTTCTTTTACTTTCTTTTCGTCCTTTTCCATTACTGCTTTTGCCATTGTTAACATACCAGTAATAATTAATAATAATGGTACTACAATTTCAATACCTATAATTATATAACCAAAGATTGTCCATACTGGTGCTAAACCTGTACATATGTTAATATCATCTGCTAATAAATAAATTAAATTCATAATTTTTCTCTCCTTCTCTATGTTTTAATTCTATTATATTTTTTTTATATTGTCAACAAGTATAAATTTCTTTGTCATGTTTTTGTCATTAACTACTTCTACTAATTTTACATTCAGAAGACGTTGGCTTTATAAAACATGCTGCACAATCTTTCCATCCTTCATCTCCAACAATACCAATAGCAATATTAACTACAGTTACTACTAGAAACACTGCTACTGCGGCTATTATTTTATTGGTTAATTGTTTTTGTGCTGTTTTTAGAGCGTCTTCTTTTTGACTTATAATTGCTTTCAATAAAGTTACAGAACCCATAATAATTAGCAATACTGGCACAAAAATATAAGCAATATTTTTAATATATCCTAATAATGTCCATAGGCCTATTAATTCTCTACACCAGCCGCCTGCTGATGTTTTTCTATCTTTAGTTCCTGACGAATCACTACCATCTGCAACTTCTTTACTCACCATTTGAACAGCACTATCAGATTCAGAACATTGTGTTTTATCTAATGTAATCATGTAATTATTAGATGATTTTGAATAGCAAAAATATAAATCACTAGGGTCAGGGCATTCATTAAAATAATTCAAATTTCCTAAATCAAAAGTAAAAGAATCAACTTGTAATGCTGGTGAAATTAATTGAGAATGCGAAGTTAATTTATTACTACTATAAACTGTTCCATTATAATTTACTTGAAGTATTAAGTCACCACTCAAATATTTTACAAAATTAAAAGATAAATCGCCAGGAAATTTCATTCCTTTATAAGAACCATTTTTATAATAATAACGATAATATGATCCTTTTATGCAATTATGTATAATAGTATCATTTGTACTGCTTGAATTATCATTAGGATTATTTGTTGTGCTTGAATTATTGTTTTCTGATTTATTATCATTTGTGTTACTTGAACTATTACTTTCTGTTTTTTCATTATTAGTTGATTGTTTAACACTTTCTTTTTTATCATTAGGAATATTTTGATACATTGTTCCTACGGCACCTGCTAAATTTCCATTATAAGTGTATGAGGTAACTATATTTACGCTCTTGTTATAAGCAAGTTGTGCAGCTTGTGAGTTAATTCCAAAATATAAATATGGACATTCCCAGTTACCATCATCATTCTTAAAATTTTCTTTTATCCAATCCGCAATTGTGCCTTGAGTAACTGAATCTTTAATATATATATCAGTACCATCATTTTTATTTTTGAATACTACTTTCTTTTTATATACTTCTACTTCAACTCCGCCTTCAATCCTATCATTAGTAGCAGGATTTGTAGTATTATCAGTAATTATAAAATCATCATAATAACATGTAATCTTTGGTTTACTTGCTGCTTCATAGCCTTTCACAAACATTAAAGAAACAAAAATAATTAATATTATACTTTTAAAATATTTCATTTTTATTCTCCTGTTGGTATTTTTTCAATACCACACTTGCTTTGTGAAGGATTAAACATACAATCTGCACATTTTATCCATCCATCTGTAGCTACTAAACTAATAACCATTTTAGTTAATGTTACCATTAAGAATACTGCTACTGCCGCTATTATTTTATTAGTTAATACTTTTTGTGCGCTTTTCATGTCCTTATCATCACTTTTTCCAACTACTTTTAAGAATGTAATCATTCCAGTTACTATCAATAAAATTGGAGTAGCAATGTAGATTACTTGCAAAATAATTCCACAAATATAAAATACTTGATTAAATTTGCCACAAACTCCTTCAGCACCCAATAATAATATATCGCTTAAAAACTTCATAAAACCTCCTACTTAAATATACTTAATAATTTATCTTTAGTTGATTCAGTACTAACTGAATTAACTTGTTTAGTAAATCCAAGTTTACTTAATAAATTATTAATTTCTACATGATTTGTTTCTCTATCATTTAAACTAGGTATATTTGCATATACTTTACATTTAGCTTCATATTCAAAATCAGCTAAGTCAGTATTGGAAATATAACTTTGATTTAAAACAATTTTATTATTAGAATATTTTTCAAATATTCTTCTATCTCTTTTTAACATTTTATTTAATTTTAGTATTGAAGGTTCAACTAAACATAAAACATTATTACAAATATCAGGATCACTATAGTTATTTAAATCTAATAGTACTACATCATAGTCTCTTCTTTTCATTAATTCTTTTGGTAAATCCATACTTGTAGTACTTATCATATCTTTGTCATCAAAGTATGAAAAGTCTCTTTTATCCACTTCTAAAGCACAAACACTATAGTTGTTCTCTAAATTCTTTTTTATCATGTAAACCATAGTAGTAGCACCTGCTCCATCAGTTAGACTTTTTATACCAATTATTCTTTGATTAGAACCTGTACCCTCATCATCATAGCTACCTTCTAAATTCATATTATGAATATGCGCTACATCACGATATGAATTAGGATTTTGTAATAGATAATTTATACCATCTATATTTCTTGTAAAATTATATATTCCCATAGATATTAATTTAGATAAATAAGCACTACTAGAGCTTTCTCCACTATCATCTAATACTAGAATAATCTTATTCATATCTAAATTAATACTTAACTTTTGTAAGTTATCTAAATTATGATAATCTTTAATAGCAGTTATGTCTAATATCATTCTATCAAAGTAAAAATTACTAAAATTTTCTATTATATCATTAACATCAAATACACCCTCCATAGATTTAATTACAGGTATATCCATGCTTAATAACATATCTTTATATTTATTTGCAATAATTACATTCATTGTTTTACCTCCCGTATTTACTTATTACTATTATTGTTGGCATTATATATTACTTTAGTTTCACCTTTAATAGGAATTGTAAATGTTTGCCATATTAAAGGTATTTCTATATTAATAAAAGTAGTAACTTTATAATAAATTCCACCACTACTAGTTGAAATTGTTCTTACACAATAGCCGCCTTCTTTATAATCATCTTCATCTGAACATTTAGATTTATCTATAGTTTGTGTAGCATAACCAATATTCTTTAGATAATAGTAGATTTTACTTTCAGTATCATTTCTTTTTCTTAAATTTTCATCGGTTTCATTAGCTATACCACTTCCACTGTAATCACTAAATCCTTCATTTTCTTCTATTGTGTTGATTATAAAGTTTTTAGTTTTAAATGCTTTTGTATAATTTATTGAATAGGCTAAATAAGCAGAAAAGAGTACTATAAATAGTACTACAAAGCCTAATAACCATGTTCCACCTATTGACTCTCTCATTTACAATACTCCTTTTTAATCTATTTAATTATTAATCTTGAACCACTAAATCTTTTCCAGTACACCCTTTATTAGAATCACATTTACATATCCAACAGCTAGTTTTGTCACTTGCACTATTACATTTAGTTGTATCTGTAGACTTTTCTGCAGTATAACCTTCCCCATAAGTATTACATGTTTGTTGTACAATAGTTCTTTGAATCATAGGCCATACAAATGCATAGAATAGTGCTGCTACTGCTGCTATTGCAATAACTGTGATAACTGTCATGTTTAATTCACCTGTCGCTTCTTTCATTTTATTCTCCTCCTTACTATTTCTTTTTTATTATACCTTAATTTTTAATCATTATCAATAATTTATTATTTTTGTGTACTCTTTTTAACATTTTTTATTTGTCTCATTCTTTTTTCTTTTATTTCTTCTAATTTTTTATGTTCTTCATCTTCTAATAGTTTAGATAATAATTCTCTTATTTTCTTATCAGAAGCAAAACTAATTATAAAGTTTTCTAATGAGAATATAAAACCAAAAGTTATAAAGTAATATGCTAACATCATTGTGGGTACTGTTATTTCTTTAAATAAATTAATTGATGTTAATATCCCTAATACAAATATAGCAAATGTTGTAATGAATTTAATAATCCAAGATAGATTATCATTATTTTTTAATTTAATTATAACTATTATTCTATTTATAATTTCTAATATATTAAATATAGCTAATCCTATACCTAAAGTATGACTAATAGATTCATTTTTACATACAATTATAAACGTTGCAGTTATAACACTTATTAAAGCTTGAAATAAAATTTCATAATCTCCATCTTTTCTTTTACTAAAATATGATACTACACTTATAAATGCTAATATAAAGAATAATACTGATCCATATAGCTTTAAATCAATTAATCCAAATGATTTAAAAATCATTATTATTACTCCCATTAAAAGTATTAATAAACTTAATATAATATTAGAATTTAATATTTTTTCTCTATTCATTATATCCTCCTCTTATTCTAACTTAATTTTACAAAAAATTATTGTATAAGTCAATTAAGTATGAGCAACTTTTTTAAGTCTTCTTCTAGTTTTGAGATATCATTAGGACTCATGAATAGAAATACAGAGTCTTCATATTTACTTAGTTTATAAGCCTCATCTATATTTATGTGATGTCCATTTTTGAGTTTATTTATTATTATATCAGATGTTATATTTTTAAAGTCTTCTTTATTTTCTCTAGCACCATGTATGTCCATTATATAAGATTCATATACTTCGTTAAATATTTTTATAAATTCATTTTTAAATTTTTTTGTTCTACTATAGGTATGTGGTTCAAATATTACTATTATTTTTTTATTTGGATATTTTTGTTTTACTGCGTTAATTGTTGCTTTTACTTCATTAGGATGATGTGCGTAATCATCTATTATTACAGATTCATTTATATTAGTTATATTAAATCTTCTTTTAGCACTTTTAAAGTTTGATAGATATTTTTTTATTTCTTCTATATTTACTTTTTCAAAATAACAAATTCCTATAACTGCGAGAGTATTTAGTAAATTATGTTTACCAAATATTGGTAGGTCAAAACTATCTATATATTTATTTTTTATTAAAGCATCAAAACTTATTCCTGTTTCTTTATATTTAATATTAGTTGCTCGTATATCATTGTCTTCATTTATTCCATAATATATTATTTCTTTATTTAGTTTTAATTTTTTTGTATTTTCATTATCTCCACACGCTAATACAAATTTTTGACTTTTATTAGAAAATTCTTGATATGCATCTATTACATCATTTATATCTTTAAAGTAATCTACATGGTCTAAATCTATATTTGTTATTATTACATAGTACGGATTATAACTTAAAAAATGTCTTTGATATTCACAAGATTCAAGTACAAAATAATCATTATTTTTATTTGCAAAACCTGTTCCATCTCCTATTAAGTAGTTAGTATGAACTGTATTACTTAGTACATGTGATAGCATTGCTGATGTTGTTGTTTTTCCGTGACATCCACAGATGCATATTGTTTTAAACTTATTTGTTAATTTTCCAACCATTTCGTTATAAGTATACATTTCTAAATTTAACTCTTTTGCTTTTTTTACTTCTTCATTGTTTGTTTCATTAAATGTTGTACCTCTTATTATTATCATATTATCTTTTATGTTTTCTTTATTAAAGGTTAATAATTTTATGTTATGTTTTTCTAGTTCTACTTGTGTAAAAAAGTATTTATCAACATCGCTACCTTGTACATTATAACCTAACTCTTTCATAATTGTAGCGAGCGCGCTCATGCCAGAACCTTTTATTCCAATAAAATGATATTTCATAGTTTCACCTTCTGAGTTTATATTATCAAATTAGTTTTTGAAAATCAATAAATGTAATAAAATGCGCAGGTTAAAAACACATATTTTACTAATTTTTTATTTTTTCTCATTAATTTACATCTTAAAGTATACATGTTATAATTATAAGTAGGAAGTGATGCATGATGGAATATAATGTTTATTGTGATGAAAGCTGTTATATGTTAAATAAGGATGGAGATTTTATGGTTATTGGTGCCATTTACTGTCCCAGAAATAAAGTAAAAGAAATTACAAAATACATTTTAGAACTTAAAAAAAATAATAATATTAAAAAATTTTGTGAATTAAAATGGACTAAGGTGTCAAAAAGTAAAGAAGCATTTTATAATGATTTAATAAAATACTTTTTTATAGAAGATGACTTAAAATTTCGAGCTATAGTATGTGATAAAAGAATATTAGATCATGATTCTTTTAACCAAACTCATGATCAATGGTATCATAAAATGTACTATGATATGTTAAAATACATATTTAACAAACCTGATTCTTATAATATATATGCAGATATAAAAGATTCACATTCTTATCAAAACTTTCAAAATGTATTGTATTATTTACGTTTAAAAATTGTAGATGATACTGAAAAAACAATTTTAAAAATGCAGCCTATACGTTCTTATGAATCAACATTATTACAATTAACTGATATAATAATTGGATCAATAACTTATTATTATAGAAAGTTAAATAAAAATGAAAGTAAATTAAAAATTATAAAAACAATTCAAGAAAAAAGTATTTATGGTTTAGATCAAAATACTCCTTACAAAAAAGATAAATTTAATATATTTATATGGGATCCTAATAAATAATGAATGAAAAATGGCTACCAGATTTAATAGAATGTGAAGATTTTTCAAAATATAAAGAATATGAAGATATGATATATCAAATATTTTTAGATGATTTTGTAAATCAAAAAAACACTTTTTTGAACAAAAGATTAGAAGTAACAAAAAAGCCCTTATTATCTAATAAAATAGATGGTTTTAATCATTTAATATTAGGCCATGAAAGAAAATCCCCTGATTTTGATAGATGTTCTAGAATTAGGTGGTCTAAGGCCATTATAGATGAACTTAATAATAATGGAAAACATAAGCAAGACATCAAAATATATTTTAAAGATGGAGCATATCATTTGTTACTAGAAAAAGAAAAATATATTATAGTTATCAAAGACAAAAAGAAGTATATGTTATTTATTACTGGATTCTACATTCCTAGTAATAGATATTTAAATTCAAAACTAAAGGATTATGAAAATTATAAAGTTGATTTATAAAAAGCAAAGACCGTTATGAAAAATCATAACGGTCTTAGTGCTCTAATTGCACCATGGCAACTGAACTAAATTAATTGTAGCATATTTTATTAACTATGTCAAACCATGGAATACACTACATTATATATTATGAATCAAATTTATAAATATTTTACATATTAAAAGAGACAACTTAATCGTGTCTCTTAAAGTTTATATGTGATTTTATAGGTTTTTGAGGATTAAATATTTATTGTTACAATTTTTCTTCTATTCATCTTCACCTTCTTTCTGATTATAATTCTATCAAATGAAAGTGAAATTCTTGTGTAATTTTAATGAACTTTATATGTTAATATCAAAATAGAAAGTTGTACCTTTTTTTGAAGAGTTAACTCCATATTTAAAATTATGTTTTATTAGTATGTTTTTAACAATAGATAAACCTAGACCAGTACCTATTTTATTTCTTTTATGATTTTTTTCATTAGAATAATATTTATCCCATATTTTATCTATTTCTTCTTTTTTTATTCCTTTACCAGTATCACTAATATTAACCCTTAAGTATTTTTTATTTTCTTCTATAGATATTATTATCTTTTTATCATCACCTGTATAATTAATAGCATTAATAAGTAAATTATATATTACTTGATCTATTTTATTTTTATCTGCTTTTACTATGTAATCTTTTTCTACATCAAATATAAAATTATAGTTTTCTTTTTCTTTTAAGTAATTAAATCTATCTAAAATTATTTTTATTTCTTTAGTTAAATTAAATTCTTCTATTTTTAGGTTATCTAGATTAGCTTCGCTTTTAGATAATTCTAGTATGTTATTAACTAGTTCATTTAGTCTCATGCTTTCATCTATAATAACATTTAAGTTTTCAGTTCTTTTTTCTTCATTGTCTTTATTTAAGTCTCTAGCCATTTCTGCATATGCTTGTATCATAGTTAGAGGTGTTTTTAAGTCATGACTTACATTTAATAGTAAGTCTTTTCTTGTTTCATTTATTTTAGATAATTCTATTCTGGTTTGATTTAGAGTATCTGATAATTCATTTATTTCTTCTATGTTTTCTTTTACTTCTATTGGAGTATTAAAGTCTCCTTTACTCATGTTTTTAGCTAGTTTATTTATTTTAAGTATTGGAGTAGATATTCTTTTACTTATAAAGTATGCTAGTATAAATGAACTTAAGTAAATTATTAGAGATATAAATATTAATTCTTCTCTTATTACACTTATTGCTGGATCTGTTGGTTCTAGAGATACATTAATATATGCAATAGTATTGTCATCTAATTTAATTGCATTTATTAGAGTTTTATTATCTAATATAGGATTTACTAATTTGTATAACATGTTATCTTTATTACTATTTATAAAGTCTGTTTTGTATGAATAGTTATCTGTTATTAGGCATCCTCTTTGCATATTAGATGAATATATTAGTTCTGAATCTCTTTCTATTTCAATACAAGCATTATTATTATATGCTAGTTTGTCATAGTAACTAGTATCTTTTTCTTTATTATAGTAATGGCTTGTCATTATAGATATTTTTTCTATAAGTCTATTAGTTTTATATTCATAAAATGAGTCTAATAGTGTTACTTGAAATATCCATATAAAGGCAATTATTAGTGTTAAGAATAAAGCTAGATATATCCATATTCTATATATTAGTCCCTTATTCTTCTGTTTCATATTTGTAACCTACTTTTCTAACAGTTGTTATTAGATTTCCATATTCGCCTAAACTTTTTCTAAGCATTTTTATGTGGGTATCAACTGTTCTATCATCTCCATAAAAGTCATAACCCCAGATGGTATTTAGTAGTCTTTCTCTAGAGATTGCTATTCCTTTATTTTCAATGAAGTATACAAGTAATTCATATTCTTTAGGTGTTAGATTAATTACTTTATCATCAATTGTTACTTTTCTTCCTTGATAGTCAATAATTAATCCTTTGTATTGGTATATTTCTTTTAACATACCACATCTTTTTAATACTGCTTTTACACGACTTACTAATTCTTTTGGACTAAATGGTTTAGTAACATAGTCATCTACTCCTAGATCAAATGAGTGTATTTTGTCTGTTTCTTCTTTAATAGCTGTTAGCATTATTACTGGCACTTCACTAATTGTTCTTAATTCTTTTAGTGTTTCTATTCCATCCATTTTAGGCATCATTACATCAAGTATAACTAAATTAATTTTTTCTTCTTTAAAAACTCTTAGAGCCTCTTCTCCATTTTCTGCTTCGTATACCATATATTTTTCATTTAATAAGTAATCTTTGATTACACTTCTTATTAATTTTTCATCATCTACTACTAAAATGTTCATTTTTGCCTCCTATATATTTTTATTATAATATATTTTTATGAAGATTTTGTGAAATTTTTTTATTAAAGGTTTAAATCATGTATGTTTTATTTTAATTATATTAGTTATTATAACTATTATAAAACCTCATTTCCTTTTGTCCAAGAAATGGGGTTCATATCACCATCACAAAATTCCAGCTATTTCAATCAAATTTTAAACAAAATTCCGACTTATTTTGATTATTTTTACACATTTTTCCAACTTTATCTTAATTAAAGTATTCTACACCTATTCTTTCTCTAACTCTTTTTAATGTTTCACTTGCTTTAATTCTTGCTTTCTTAGTTCCCTCTTTAACAATATTTTCAACGACTTCTGGATGTTCATCATAATACTTTCTTTTCTCTCTTATTGGAGTTAGAACACTTTCTAATACCTCAAATAAAGTTTCTTTAACAACTTTATCTCCAAGACCGCCTTGTTCATAATGTTTCTTTAATTCTTCAAACTTTTCTCTATCAGTCATAAATGCATCCAAATATATAAAAACAGGATTATCTTTAGTATTTCCAGGATCACTTATTTTAATATGATTAGGATCCGTATACATACTCATTACTTTCTTTCTAACTGTTTCTGTATCATCTGATAAATAAATACAATTACCTGCACTTTTACTCATCTTTGCTTTTCCATCTATACCAGGTAGTCTTCTAGCATTTTTATTTTCAGGTAAAACATATTTAAGTCTCACTAAAGTTTCTCCATATAGTCTATTAAATGTATCAACAACTTCACAAACTTGCTCAAGTATTGGAACTTGATCTTCTCCAACAGGTACTAAAGTTGCATCAAATGCAGTAATATCTGCTGCTTGACTTATAGGATAGGTTAAAAATCCAACTGGCACACTTTCTTCAAATCCTCTTTGTTTTATTTCTTCTTTAATAGTTGGATTTCTTTTAAGTCTACTAAGTGTTACTAAATTTAAATAATATGTTGTTAATTCAGTTAATTCTGGTACTCCAGATTGTACAAAAATAGTAACTTTCTCTGGATCTAACCCTACTGATAAATTATCTTTAATTACTTCAAAAACATTTTCTCTTATCTTTTTAGTATTTTTAGCATTATCTGTTAAACCTTGCATATCAGCAGAAAATACATACATATCATAAAGACCTGAATTCATCATTTCCACTCTATTTTTAAGTGAACCTACATAATGTCCTAAATGTAACTTACCTGTAGGTCTATCTCCTGTTAAAACTATATCTTTCATTATTTACACTTCCTTCTCATATTTATGATACTTAATTATCATATCATAAGTTATTATTTTCTCTATGTTTTAAACGAACCAATTTACTATTAATTAGTTTTCTTAATTCTGTCATTGTTCTCCACACTCCATACTCACAAATTATTATAGACAATTCAAATTAATGAATTGCCTATTATTATATCATTCTAATTACTAGTTGTATACCATATTTTTTCTAGATCAACGCTTGTACTTTCAGGCATAATTGTTGGTAATTCTAATTTAGTTAAAAGAGGAACTTTAAATCCTGTTCCAAATACTAAGGCTGTACCTGGGTTTAAACTTTTTAATTTTTCTAAGGTTTCATTGTTAACATTTGTACTTAAATCTTTTACAATTTCAAAATCTTTTGGATGATATAATCTAAATACTATAAAATTAGAACATTGACTTAAAGCAGTTGTTGATAACTCACTTGGTCTTTGAGTAATAAATGTTAATAAAGTTCCATATTTTCTTCCTTCTTTGGTAATTCTATCAAATATGTTATAGCCTATTATATTTATATCATTATCATTTTGAACATATCTATGTGCTTCTTCTAATACTAAATTTATTGAATATGAACCACGGTCAGTAAGTCCAGTTGTGTAAGTAAATAAAATCTTTGATATTAATTTAGTTATTATTTTTGCAAATCTATCATCAACATGATTTAAGTTAACATCAACTAAACAAGCTTTATCAAAAAAATTTTTAACATATAAATCTTTGTCTATATATTCATTTATATCAAATATATTACTATAATCAGAATTTATTATAGTTTGTAGTCTTGTTTTTAGTATGTTATTTTTATCATATTGATTATTACTATTTAATGTTCCTTCACTTATTAGCGCAAATTCTAGTGCATAGTATAAATCATTAAGTGTATAAATGAAACCTTCTCCCATAACTATGTTATCTAAGTTTACTTTTTCAAATTGGTGTAAGAACTCAGTTACTAGTAATATTGCATTTATTTTACCTTGATCATCAATAAGCAAGCATTGTTTTAATGTTCTATCATATCCTGGTTGTTTTATTATGGAATCTAAGTTTAAGTCTTCTGTATTATAGTGTGAAAGAACTGCAATTATTTGATCTCTCATTTGACTACCATTTTTACCACTAGTCAATATATCAAGTAAACATTTGGCTATTATGTCATTTTTATATTCTTTCATTCTTTCATCAGTACTAGTAAATATATAAACAAGTTTTAATGTTTTTTCTAGTACTGGAAGTTGTGTTGAATCAGTTGCTGATAATAATATAGCTAAGTCATCTGTTTCTAAAAGATAAGGTGGAATTTTTAGTAATTCTTCATCTTCTGTTTCAACTTTTGTTGTGTATTTTTTAAAGCCTAACCCTTCTATTGTATTTAGTTTATTAAATGATTTTTTATATTCGCCATAAGCATCAAATATTATAAAATGAGAGTTTACTGGTTTGTTAGGATTATTTATAAATAAGTTTTCTAGTATTCTAGATACGCCACATGATTTACCACTACCAGTGTTACCTATAATTGCTGAATGATTAGCAAAAAATGAATTGATTGGTATTGATATATTGAATGTTTTATATATAGATGATTTGCCAATAGGTAGGTAACCTTTATTTGGTTCATTTTTACCTATGATTAATTCTAGTTCTCCCACATTTATTATTCTTATAATTGCATTAGTTGCAGGTTTCTTTACTACACCCGCTGAAAATACATTGTTTTCTATTTCACCAATTAATAAAACGTTTATTAAGTTGTCATCCATTTTAACTATTTCACCTACTGTTTTTTTAGAAGGTTCTTCAAATATAATGTGACAATTCATAAATTCAGAATGTGTTTCCTTTTTAGCATTTTCTATAATTACTTTATTTTCATCAATTTCTAATATTTTTCCAAACATATTTTAACACCCTTTACTCTGTTAATAGAATAACACATTTTTTAAATTTAATAAAGTATTTTGTTTAAAACTATTGACTAGAATTTATTTTTTTGGTATTATTTACTTGTTTTGATGGCGATGTAGCTCAACTGGCTAGAGCGCACGGTTCATACCCGTGAGGTTCTCGGTTCGATTCCGAGCGTCGCTACCAAGTTGAATATTACTGGCCTAGCCAGTTTTTTTATAAAAATTTAGGAGTGAAAATGAAGAAGAAAGTCTTAATTGCTTATACTAATAGTAGAAATGAAGAAAAACGTATTGCGTTAGAACTTTATAATTATTTAAAGAAAGATAGAATTAATGTAGAATTATTAGATTGTACACCTTATTTTAATTTTAAAAGATTATTTAATATTTATAAGGATGTTGAAAATCTAGGAAAAATAATTAATAAACATGATTTTGTTATTTCTACTAATTATTATATTAATGAAGCTATAATTAAGTGTAAAAAGAAAAATATTATAAATAGTAATATTAGGATTATTTATGTTTTTTCTAATTTGTCTTATTCTAAATATTTTAAAAGTTTAAATAATGCTGATTATTTTGCTGTTAATAATAATTATTTACAAAAAGAATTAATTAAGAAAAATGTTGATAAAGATAAAATAATATTTATAGGTGCTCCTACTATAGATAAAAATATTAAGTTAGAAAGTAAGGAATTAACACTAAAAAAATATAGTTTAAATAATAATAAACCTATTTATTTGATGCTTGCTAATGGTCAAGATTATACATTTGAATATTTTAAACATTTAGTGAAGAAAAATTTTGATATTAATATTGTTTTTATTAGTGGTAATAATAAAACTTTGACTAATAAATGTGAGAAGTTTGTTTATGATAATGATGTTAAGAATGTTTTAATACAAGACTATACTAAAGATTTATATAATATTATTAATATTAGTGATATTGTTATTACTAAGCCTGGTACTAATATTTTGTTTGAATGTGCTTATTTTAAAAAGACTACAATATTGCTTCCTGGTTTAAATTTAGAAGAGAGAAAAAATTCTCATTACATGATTAAAAATCATTATGCTATTAATGTTACTACTCCATTAAATTTAATTAAAAAAGTTAAGTTTTCTTTAAAGTATAAGTTTATTATTAAGTCTATACAAAATAAGTTAGATAGAATAAGTACAGTTGATAATTATAAATCAATTGTTGATATTATAAAAAGATAAAAGTTGGTTTTACTTTTATCTTTTATTTTAGTCTGCATAATTTTTGAAATAATTTTGTACTAATACCACAGGTGTACCTTTATCTCCACTACCACTTGTTAAGTCACAAAGTGAACCAATTAAATCAGTATATCTTCTAGGTGTAGTTCCTTGTGTTATTATAGTTCCCTTTAAATTAGATTCTTTTTCTTTTATTTCTTTCTTTATTGCTTCATTAAGTTTTTCTCCCTTTAAATCAGCAAATTTATTATCAGATATATATTTTAATTTAATTTCATTAGGACTACCTTCTAACCCTTTTGTATAACCAGGACTAACTACTGGATCAGCTAATTCCCAAATTTTACCCACTGGATCTTTAAAAGCACCATCTCCATAAACCATAACTTCAATATTTTTACCAGTTCTATTTTTAAATTCTTCTTGTATGCTTTCTACTAATTCTTGACAATGACTTGGGAATAACTTAACTCTTTCTTCAGTACTTCTATTACTGCCTAATAAACCATATATAGGATTACATCCACTTCCATTAACACTAGCATTAAGAATATCATCTAAACCAAGTACTATATTACCACCCTTTTCTTTTATAATACTCTTAGTATATTCTCTTGTATGTATATCAGCACACAATACATCTTTAGTATAATCTAATATAGTTTCTGGATTATTAGAGAAAATAAATTCTATCTCACAATTTTCTTTTTTAGCTAAATCTCTATAAAAATCAACCATATTTACACCAGTAAACACATGTTTAAAATCTCCAAATAATTTTTCATATTCACTTTCACTAATAACATAATTATTCATAGGTATACCACTTTTTCTAAGTTTATCTTTATCCATTATATCATTACCTACTTCATCACTAGGATAACTTAATAACATAGTTATTTTCTCCATACTTCTAGCAAAGGCACTAAGTAATACAGCAAATCTGTTTCTACTTAATATAGGATAAACAATACCTATATGATTAGTTTTAAATTTATTTTTAACAACTAATGCTATTTCATCTACAGTTACATAATTACCTTGACTAATACCTACGACCGCTTCAGTAATAGCCACTACATCTCTATCTTCTAATTCAAAATTATTTTCTTTGCTTGCTTCAATTACACTATTAACAACTATATCTTTTAAATTGTCTCCTTCTTTTATAACTCCTGTTCTAATTCCTCTTACTACAGTTCCTATTCTACTCATTTTATTAGCCTCCTATAATTAGTTTATCATAAATAGATATATCAGTAAATTGATTGTCAAAAAGTTTACATAAGAAAAAATAGCATAATCGCTATTTATCATAATTATAAGTACCATGTATTTTTTCTAAAGTAGTTTTATCAAAAGGTTCAACTACCCAAGTATCATCTTCTTTAGTTAAATCAACATCTATAGTATATTCTACTCTTTCGCTTGCATTAATTAGTTTATCTAGTTTGTAATTTAAAAACTTTTCTTCATCATAGTTACCATCTATTATAAATTCTTCATTATGAGTATCTTTGTATTCATCTGCTTCTTTTTGTACTTTATAAAAGTCATATACCGATATTTTTACTTTAACAGTAGCCTCATCTCCATTTATATCTTCATCTAATATTTGATATTTTATATCTGAATATTGCATTTTCATTGCTTTGGTATAGTTTTCTTTTTGTTTTTCAGTTTTTAAATCAAGTCCTTCTGTAACAAATTCTAAATCATCTAATACTGCATCATCTAAAGCTTGATATTTTTTAAATAGTTTACTTACTTCATTAGATGGAGTATTATCCATAAAACATCCTACTGTTAAAAATAATGACATGAGTACTATTATTGCTTTTTTCATAAGTCCTCCTGTTTATATGTTTTACTATTATGAATAATTTATACTATTTATTGGTAATTAAATTAAGTATATCTAAAAATTCTTTGTGTTTACTTGTAAAATTACTTTTTATACTAGATATTAAATCTTCTAGTTTGTTATTACTACTTTTATTGTCAAACCATTCATAATATAAGTAATCTATTTTCTCTTTGTCATTTTTTATGCTATTTAATTCTTGCAATATTCTGTTAGCTATTTGAGTTTCTTTTCTGGTCATTTTACTAGTTGTATTTTTATTTACTATAGAATATTTTATTTCTTTAATTTTCATAGAAGAACTTAATGTGAGTATTTCTATTTCTTCATTTATAAGTAATTTACTTTTTTCTTTGCTTATTCCATTTTTGTCAAATTTTACAACTAAAGCATTATTTCCATCTGTTATTACTAATAAGTATTCTATTGTAACAGTATTTCTTCCACTAAATTTTTGTGTTTTATTTTTTATTTCTTCCATTAATTCTTTATTAATTTTTATTTTGTTTGTTAAAATATTGTAGTAATCTTCTTTATTAATTTTTCTAAGTAAACATTTTCTTATATGTTCATAATTGTCCATTTCATTCCAATCATAGAAATCAATTAGTTCTTCATTTAAGTTAACTAATAAATCATAAATATAAATCATCTTTTCCCCTTTCTAATTAAACTAATATATATTAAAAATATACCTAATAATAAATAATAAAAATTTATCTTACTAATTATAAACTTTACATATTCTAAGAAACTATACCCGAATGATAATAAATTTAGGTTAATTACTATAAAACAAATACTAAAACATATTAATAATACTCCTATAATGTATGTAATTATTTTAATCATTTTACACTTCCTTAATTAATTTTATTTCTTTTATTATAAATTTATAATATAATTATTATGGTGATTGTATGAATTTTATTATTTTATTAAAATATATTTTTCTTGGATTAGTTCAAGGATTAACTGAAACTATACCTGTTTCTAGTAGTGGACATTTGATGATATTAAAGAGATTAATAGATTTAAATGTTGATTTTGATACTATAGCTATATTAACTAATTTTGGTTCTTTAATTGCGATTATAATATTATTTTGGAAAGATATTAAAGAATATGTTGTAAATTTTTTCAAGTATGTAGGTACTAAAAAAGAAGAATATAAAAGTGATTATAAGTATTGCTGGATGATTGTGCTTGGATGTATTCCAGCTGGGGTAATTGGTTTAGTTGTTAGTAAGTTGGATTTGTTTGCAAAGATAGAAAATAATATAAAGATTGTTGGTATTTCACTTATAGTTACATCTGTATTATTATTCGCTATTAGGAATTTTAAAGGTAAAAAAGATGATAAAAAAATTGGCGTTAAAGAAGCATTAACAGTTGGTTGTTTTCAAATATTAGGTTTATTTCCTGGCATTAGTAGAAGTGGTTCAACTATTGTTGGTGGTATGAGTGCTGGACTTAAGAGAGATACTGCATTTAAATATTCTTTTATGCTTTATATTCCTATTAGTATTTGTGCTACTGGTTTAGAGTTATTAGATTTAAATTTGAATATGTCTCAGATTCCATATTATATTGCTGCGGTAATGGTTTCAACAATAGCGACATTATTAGTTACAAAGTGGTTTAGAAAGATTGTTAGTGAAGGTAAATTAATATACTTTAGTATTTATTGTTTAATAGTTGGCTTATTAGTAATATTATTTATGTAAGCATATTAAAAGCATTTAGAAATTTCTAAATGCTATTTTTTTAGTCTAAATAATCTATTACTTCTAAGTTGTTGTCATCATCAAAATCAAAGTACTCATCAGTATCTTCTACTTCCGTAGTTTTCTCATTATCTACAGGAACTTCTTCTTTTGATTTTTCAGGATTTTTATCTTCAATCTTAGTTTCTTCTTTTGGGTCTTTTACTTTCTTATTTGAAGAACTTTCTTTGTTCCATAAGTTAATTATTTCTTCTTTAATTACATCTACATTAACATATAGATATTGTTGTTCATTTATAAGATTTTCAACACGATTAGAAGATTTTAATAATTCTATGTTGTCACTTAATTTATCTAGTAAATCATTTTCTTTGTTATCTAATAAGTCTTGTGTAATCATCATTGTTTTTTCTTCAATGTTAATGCGTTCGTTAACTTCAATTATTTTTGAATCTAATTCTTTTATTTTTGTTTTATATGATTTAATATCATCATTATATTTATTTTCCAAATAAGATAAATCAGCAATTTCTTTTCTGATAGAATCTATTATCTTTTTATAGCTATCTTCATCTGCGATTAAGTTGCTTTCATAATATAATTCTTCAAGATATGTAGATAGTAAATTATCTTTTTGTTCTATTTCTTTATGAACTCTTTTAGATACATTATCTGCATCATTTTGTAATGACATTAGTTTTTCTTTTTTCTTATCAATTATTTCCAATTCTCTTTTTAGTTCTTCTATTTTATCACTATGATAGTTAATTCTTAATGTCATTAATTCCTTGTTTTCACTATTAAAGTAATCTTTTTCTTCTAAGCTAGTTATATAGTTTTTCTTTTTATTTGAGTATTCATCTATTAGTTCAAAGATATTACTTTGTTTTACTTCTTCATGTGTTTTTTCATATTCGTTTCTGGCTTTTTTTACAAGTTGTTCTAGAGTATCACTTATTTTATCAAATGATTCATTATTTCTATATGCATCTAGTATTTTATTACCCAAATTAATAGAATCTGCACGTTTTTCTTCTATTGAGTCATTGATTACATCTAATTCTGCTCCTAAACTTTTATTAAGATATTTTCCTTTTGAACTTTCATCATCTTTAACTTTTGTAAATTCTTTTTCTATGTCTTTTTTTCTTTCTTCTAAAAAGTCAATATCTTCTTCTAATTTAACATCACTTAGTTTATAACCAGTCTTTTTTATTAGTATATTTACTAAATCTTCTAATGCACGATAATTCATAGTATCACCAATCCAATTCTATCTTATTCTTTTCTTCTATTTCTTCTTTTTGTTCTTCTGATTCAATTGTTTCTTCAACTTTTTCTTCTGTTTCTTCTAATGAACTTTCAGTTTTAGTTTCTTCCTTCTCTTCAATTATTTCATCAGTTGTTCCAAGTTTTTCCCATTCTCTAATTAATTCTTCTTTTACTTTTTGAGTATCTATATATAATACATCTTTAACATTAGTTAGACTTCTTATTTCAAGTTTTATTAATTCACTTTTATTTATGTCTTCTATTTTTTCAATAGTATTTATGTAATCATTCTCTTCTAATTTAGTAGTTACTCGGTTAAGTTTATTATTATAATTTTCATTTTCTTTTTCTAGGTAGGTTTTTCTTTCATTATTAGCTTTTCTTGAGTTTCTTACTTCTTCTAATACACCTTCTGTTTTTGAAAGTAACTCATTGAATTTGTCTATTTTTTCTATTATTTTATTGTTAGTTTTTTCTATGTTTTCAAAACTTTCATAACCTACATAACTTGTTATAGTATTGTCTAAAACTGAGTTTATTTTTTCTAAATCATTTTCTAGTTTCTTAATGTAATCTTTTACTTTATTAACTATATTAACGTCATTTTTTTCAGATTCTCTTAGTTCATCTAGTGTTTTGTTTATTCCTTCTAATTCTAAATCAACTGCTTTTATTTTATCTTCAAGATATTTTTTGTATCTTTCATCCATTTCTTTTTCTTCTGTTGATTCATAACTATTATTTTGTATTTTATCTAAAAGTTTATTATTTTTTTCTTCTAATTCATTTAATTTATCATATATATTGCTTAAACTTCCATATTTATTATTCTTATTTGCTAGATTAGCTAACAATTCTATCCTCATTTTAACACTTTGATACGGTTTTCCTTCTTTGTATGATTCAAGTAAACTTTTTCCCACTATTTCAGCATTATTTTCCCAACTTGCTTGTCTAACTTTTAAGTCTTCAATCATTTTAGTTATAGTTTTTTTGTTATTTGAATTTTCTTTTTCTAATTGTAATTCACGTATTCTATCTTTTACTTTTGATAATTCTTCTTCACTATAACTGTTGTTGATATCAAAGCCTGATCTTTTTACAAGCAATCCTATTAAGTTTTCAACAATATTGTAATTTGAGTTCATATAACCACCTATTTTCTATTTTCCTATAATAATTTTAGCATTTTTACACGTACATTACAATAAGCATTTTGTTGTCATTTATTTTACATTAAATAGACTTACTAGTATTTACATCTTTAGGTAAACTCTTTCCTTTTTGTTATTATCTAATTCTTTTCTAAAATATAATATTATATTACCTAATATATTTTTGTTAATTAAATTACATTCTTAATTGATTACAAATTCAATATTCATTCTTCTAATTGTTTAGTTATTTCTACATTAACATTACTTATGGAATCAAATCTTTTTGTTATTTTATCTGTAGTAATATGTATATCTCTTACATCTTTACTTACTGTTTCAATATGACTACTTAGTTTATCCCATCTATCTTTATATCTCATAAATTCTTCACCTAGTTTATTAAGTTCAGAATGAATTATACTAGCATACTTATCTCTTTCCATACCCATTAAAACAGACTGTATTATTGTAAGCAAACTCATTAAAGTTGTTGGACTTGCTATATAAATATGTCTTTCATATGCATAGTTAATTAATGATGTATGATATGCATTTATTTCAGCAAATATTGCTTCTGCTGGTAAAAACATAATTGCTTCACTACTAGTTTCACCACTTATTAAATATTTATTTCCTATCGCATCTATATGCTTTTTAACATCTGCATCAAATAATTTTTCTCTTTTTTTTCTTTCTTCTTCAGTTATACCTTTTTCTAACATATATCTATAATTTTCTAATGGAAATTTAGAATCTATACATATGTTACCTAAAGGTTTAGGTGCAAAAACTATAGCATCAGCAATCACTCCAGTGCTAAGAGTATATTGAAGTTTATATACTTTATCATTCTTTTCGCCAAATACACTTGATAATATTTGATGTAAATTAACTTCTCCAAATATTCCACGACTCTTTTTATCAGTTAAAACACTTTCTAAACTAACTATATCATTACTTAAACTATCTATCTTCTTTTGAGCCTCATCTATTTTAGCAAGTCTTTCTAATACATTGGCAAATGTTTTATTAGTCTTTTCAAAATTAACATCTAATCTTTCATTTACTTTATCATTAATCTGATTAAGTCTTCTCTCTATTCTGTCATTCATAACATTAAAATCATTAGTTAAAACTCTAGAAAAGTCCAACTTAAAATCACCTATTTCTTTAACCATATCAGTCTCTATCTTACTTAGTGTTAAAGTAATATCACTTTCATTTACCTTTTTAATCTTAGTAATTATAACTATTAATAAAATAATAACAACTACTAAAATACCTATAATTATATATTCCATATTATCATCTTCTTTCTATATAAATTCTATCAAAAAAAACAAATAAAAACTAGCAAACAAATTAAATTTACTAGTTATTTTGTGTACTCTTTAATTTATTAATTCTACTCATTAATAATACACATATTTTATTAATTCTTCTATCAGTCATATTAGTAATATATTGATACTTATGTAATAATAAATCAAATTCTTCTACTACACCATCTAATTTAGTTAAGTCATACTTATTAATATCTTTAATTATTTTTATTATATTATCAAAACTCTCTACTTTATAAAAGAATCTTCCTTTACCATTAATTATAAGTTCATCATCTGTATAATCTATAATATTTAGAGATTGCCCATTATCATATATAGGTGCGATAGATAGCCACTTTAAATTATTAACATCTCTTATAATACCAAAATTATTTAAATGTCTATCTTCATTTAATATTAAATAATCTAATAAAAACATATCTTCTAATTTATTTCTACAATCTTTAATACCATTATCTATTAATATTTTGATATATTCTTCATATGCATTTTCTTTATCTTCTGTTTCACTTAATATTTGATGAGCAGTAACTAATTCTGTATTGGTATTAACAAAACATTCACACTTAGACACAACCTTATCATTTACAATATCTAAAGTATAAGTTGTATGTTCAATATTTAATCTATCACATATCATACTTCCTAAGACTTCATTAAATGGTTGCATAACTTCATTTTTATAAGCACCTTTTAAAAGATATCTTTTTTTATTATCGATAATCCAAGTCTTTTTTAATCTACCATCAGTTGTATTATTTGGAGATATTAAACTAATTTTAGTATTACTTACTTCATCACTAAAAGTTGCATTAGTAAATTCAGTATCATCAAAATCATGTTCAAAGAAATTAATATCTTTATATTGAATATTTGAGTCAAATGGTTTAATCCAATATTGATCAGATAAAGAAAGTCCGAAAGATTCATCTAATAAATCATATTGAGAATCAATTCCTAACTTAGCAAGTAACAAATCTAAACTATCTCTAAATGTTGGTATTCCTCTTCCTTTAAACCATTCATTAACTACTTTAAGTATATCTTTATCTTTTTTATATTTATTATATATTACTAAAGGAGCATATTCTATATTTTTAATTTCATATATATTTGTAAATGTTTTAATTTTCTCATTAAATTCAGCATTCAAAATATATGTATCTTTATTCATTAAACTTATTCTCATAATCTCTCTTCTCCAATTAAAATTTTATCAAAAAAAGTAAACAAAAACTAGCAAACAAATTATATTTACTAGTTATTTTAAATTTAACTTTTTACTAAAAATTAAACTAATTAAGTACATTATTAATACTATTATGCCAACTTTAATAAGTATCATAGGATTTTTAATACTTTCAATTAAACTAACTCCTATATAACCCCAAAAATATACTAATGATATTTTACCAAGTATTAATGCTGATAAATATTTCTTTGTATCTATTTTACATATACCTGCGGCAATATTAACAAGAAATGCAGGAGTAAAAGGTATCGCTATTAATATTACTAAATTACTAAAACTGATATTTTCTATTATGTTTACTACTTTATTTAATTTAGGATTATCTTTTATTTTTTTGTATAGTTTTTTGCTTACTCCATTTTTAAATATAAAATAAGACATCATACATCCACATATAGTAAAAAACCAACTAATTAAAAAGCCAACTAAATTACCAAATGTCATAAAGTTTAAAGTAATAAATACTGATAATGGTAGTATTGGTATCATTGATTCAAATAATATAAAAACACATCCTAAAAGAGCACCCCAAGTGCCTAAAAGATTTAATAGATTTGTAATTAGTTCATTTAATGCTTCCATAATAATCCCTTCTAATACTATTATAATATATTTATATTATTCTTCAACTACATTTACATTATACCCCAAATAAGATAAAACGGTAGATACTCTTTTACTTAATTTACCACTTTTACAGTAAACATAATAATTGTCATATTTATTTAAATATACCCTGTAGTTGTTCATTAGGTCATCATAAGGTATATTATAAGAATTAGGTAAATGATGTATTTGATATTCATACCTATCTTGTAAATCAATTATTTTTATATTTCTTTTATTTCTTAAATTATTATATTTTTCTACATACATAGAAATCACCTATAATAGTTTATTCAATTGATATAAAAATGACTATATTTTAAAAGACAAACTTTATGGTTTGTCTTCAGATTAATTTTTGCTTTTTTGTTTATCTAACCTTTTAGCATCATCTACTTGTTTTAAACCTAGGTTTATAAAGTATATTATTACTAACCAAGCTAGAATTGAAACTGTTATTTGTACAATTGCATATGGTGCATTTATTGGCATGTCCCAAATACCATGAAGTACAATTGGAATTAAACACATTAGTAAAAATCTTTTATCATTAAAGTGTTTTTTATCTAATTTTTCAAATCCCTTAACATACATTAATGCTGCTCCTTCAATTGCTGCCCATGCAACATGTCCCCCTGGTGCTAGGAAACCACGGATTTTGATTATTTGAAGCATCGCTGCATTTCCACCTTGTAAACCGAATTTTAAAATGTACCCGGCTGTTTCAAAGGCTGCGAAACCTGCGCCTACGGCAGCGCCTATTAATAGTCCATCTAGTATATAGTTACTTCTTTTTTCTTTGAATAGAAAGAATGCAACAATTGCGGCTTTAGCAACTTCTTCAATTACACCTACCATTAATGCTCCTGAATAAGTTGTTATGTCTGTATTAAAGTCTAGTGAGAAAAATAATATTGCAAGTATTAGACTAAGTGCTCCACCTAATAAAAAGTATTTTATAACTTTATAGAATGGAATATTTCTAAATATATTTATTTCAAAGAAGAACATAAGTACAGTTAATGGTACTGCAAATGCGCCTAGCATAATCATAGCTGGTAAAAAGTTTAAATTTCCATAAACAATGTATCCTATTCTTGTTGGAATATACGCGATTATAAAGAATATTAATATTTTAAGATATACCCATGCTTTTGCATTATGTGGATCAATCTCACTTACTTTAGGAGTTGTTGTTTTACCACCACATATAAACACTTCATCTAATTCTTCATCAGTGTGCTTTTTAAATGAGTCTTTAAACAAATCTTTGAAAGTCACATAATTTTCAGATTTTGCACCTGTAATTTTGTCTAGATTTTCACTTATTATATTTTGAGTATTTTTCTTTTGTAATGGGAAACCACAGCTACTACAAACTTTATCATTTGTACCTACATTATTACCACATTCAGGACATAGTTTACTATCATTTTTATAGCCACAGTGTGGACAACTTTTAGCAGTTGAACTTATTTCACTCCCACATTCTTTACATTTAATTAAAGCCATTTTATTCCTCCTTTAGTGTTTGAATAATTAATCCAGCAATATTGTTTATTTCATTTGTATTAGTATTTTCTTCTTTAGTTGTTACTAAATACATTTTATTATTTACTAAGAATGCATATCTATTATCTACTACTACATGTCCACTAGAAGTATACATATATTGTATACCATATACATATTTATCGCCTACGTAATTAGATAACATATTTATTGTTATAGTAGCATCAGAATATTCTTTTCCAATCTCATTAGTTAAATCGTTTAGTATATCTTGAGGTTCAGTGTAATTCTTATATTTTTCTATCATTATGTATGGAATTAGTGCACCTTGATCATCTATATTTTTACCAACATATATTGTATTAGTTTTATCTACATACGCCTTGCAGTCAGTAGGAAATTCAAAGTAAAGACCCCCTTGATTAAATACATAGTTACCATTATTTGTTTGTGGTGTTGGATTATCATTTTTCTTTCCAGCTGTGCTGTTATAGATTAGAAATCCTACAACCACTACTAATAATAGAATTGGTATGAATTTTGTATAATTACTCTTTTTTAATTCATCAAATGTTTTATTCATCGTATTAGAAACACTTTTTTGTTTAAGTTCATAACCACAATGTGGACAAGACTCTGCTTTATCACTAATGTTTTTTTTACATTCTGGACATTTTATTAAAGCCATTTAAAATCCTCCTTATTCATCATCGCCAAAGAAATCATCAAAGAATTCATCATCTGTAATATTGTTATCAACTATTATACTATCAGCATCTATATTTATATTAGGTTTTTCTATTTCTTCTTCAATATCATCTTGTATATCATTTGCTTCTTTAGTGAAAGTATCTTCTATTTGATTATTATATTCTTTTGTAGGTTCTACCCTCAATAAATCATTAAATATATCATGACTTTCATTAATAGCATCCTCATTGTCAGTTTTGACTTCTTCTTTGATATTTTCTTCATTATTATTTTCCATAAATGGATTTAATGAATCTAGTATTGAATTTTTTTCTTCTTGATTGTTGTAGTCAAATATGTCATTGTTTACTTGATAGTTATTGTTTACATTCTTACTTTCTTCTTTAGACTCTGCTTCTTCTCTTTCTAACTCAGCAATCTTTGCATCTATTTTCTTAAGTAAGTCATCTACATCTATATTGTCAGATGTATCTTCATTAGAAAATCTATCTAGGACGTCATTTGCTTTTTTAGGTTCGTTGTTTTCTTTATTAACTAATTCTTCACCTTTTTTGTATTCTTCATACTTTTGATTTATTAGTTTTTCAAAGTCATTTTCATCTGGAGAAGATTTTCCTTCTTTTTCTAATTTTCCTTTTTCTAATTTTTCCTCTTCTTCAAGTTTAGCTATTTGAGCATCAATATTCTTTACAAGATCATCAATACTTGATGAATTATTATCTCCTCCGAACATTCCTTTATTCATTTGTGGCATTCCGAATGGAGGTATGAATGGATTTCCTCCCATAGGATTTTCACCACCAAACTCATCTTTTCTATGATCATCAACAAACTTTTTAATATCAAAAGTTTCTATTTCAGTAGATTCTCTTGTTGGGTAACCACTTATAGAATCTGCATAACCCCATCCACCTTTTTTAGATTTAAATATTTCAAATGTAGGTGTATGTTTAGTTTTGAATGGTTGATTTCTAAATCTTTTAATAATCATCTCAAACTTTTTCATCTGTTGTAAATCACTAACAGTTACTAATGGTCTTACTGGTGGTTGTGGTTTATCTTTTTCTACTTTAGGTTTTACTTCACCTAGAAGTTTACTTATTTCTTCTAGAGCAGCATACTCGGTAGTAATTAGGTAGAACATATTACCACAGTTACCTTTAATAGTTTCGGCTACTTCTTTACCATAAACTTTATTAAGTTGACTAAAGTTTTGAATACCAAAACTAAATCTAATATTTCTTGAACGAGATGCAGTGATCATACTTTCTACGTCTTTTAAAGCTGGCATGTTAGCAAACTCATCAAGTATAAAATTAGTTCTAATTTTTAATTTAAGATTCTCTGTTTTTTGTGCTTCATCAATTAAACATTCATATACTTGTTTAACAAAGATGGTTGCTAGTGCATGGTATGTAGTTTTTTCATCATGAACTTTTAAGAATATTGCTGTTTTTTCATTACCTATTTTTCTTACATCAAAGTCAGTATAACTTAACATTTCAGCTAATTTAGGACGACTTGAGAATATTCTAATCTTTTGTCTAAATGTTGATGTAATACCACCTTTAGTATCAGCTGGTGCCATAACAGTTGCAGATGCACTTATATATGCGCTAGAGAGTTCACCTTTAATTTTAAAGTACTCTTTATCATATTTACTAGCACCACATCTATCTTCACCAAAAGTACTCATAGCATTGATACTATTTAAGTTAACTTCTTTTTCACTTTTAGCATCTTCAAATAATCCAAGTGCAAGTCCAGTAAAGTAGTCTGCTGCACTCTTTTGCCAGAATGGGTCATTATTATTAGCATCTACTAAGATATTTGTAGCTAAGTCTTCTAAAAGTTCCATGGCTTTATCTTCTTTACCCATTTTATAATATTGATAAGGTAAAGAAAGTGGATTCCAAGCACTACCTTGTTCTGGATCACGAAAGTTAACTATTACTACATTGTATCCTTTTTCTCTTAACATATTTGCATTATGTTCATATATTTCGCCTTTAGGGTCAGTAATAATCATACTTTCTCCAGCTTTACCTAATATTTTAACTTGTGGATCTAATATAGTTGCTGTTTTACCACTACCTGATGCACCAATAATTAAACTATGGTTCTCTCCATCATCAACCCATGCCTCTTTGTCATTTAATATAATTGGAATTCCAGCATGTTCATATGTATCATCTTTAAGAACTATTTTTTTAACGTTGTATGCTTCTTTCATTTCATCTTCTTTCATCCAACGTGCCCATCCGGCTTCATCTTTTTCTTTGGCTTTACCAAATCCAAAGCCTTTTTCTCTACTATAAAATTTATCAGATGAGCTCATTACAACTGCTAGTAGGGCTAAAATATATAAAGTAAGTGTTGTCAATAGATATTCTCTTCCAAAAGCTGGAAAAGGATTTAATCCCCAAAATCTATTATATACGACGATTGTTCTTATATTCATTACAACGATTGCTACTAAGTATAATAAAAAGATTGCAAATATCAAAAATATTAAAGCATCTTTTGGTTTTGCAGTAAATTTTAATTTCATAGTAAATACACCCTCTTTGTCTATAGACTTATTATAACATACTTAATACATAAAAAAATAGTACTAAAAGATAAAAAAATGTAATTTATTTTCCTAATATTTCCAGTGAACATATATTGAAACACAAACAAAAATATGTTAATATAAATATGAATGGAGGACATTATGGAAGAAAGAAATATTTTATGTATAGATTTAAAAAGTTTTTTTGCATCTGTTGAATGTGTAGAACGTGGTCTTGATCCATTTACTACTCCACTCATTGTAGCTGACCCTGATAGAAAAGGTGGTGCGATTACATTAGCTGTTACTCCTTATATGAAGGCTCTTGGTGTTCCTAGTCGTGGAAGAGTTTTCGAAATTCCTAAAAATATTAAATATATTACGGCTAAGCCAAGAATGAGTTTATATGTTCAAAAAAGTAAAGAAGTTATTAATACATTTTTAGATTTTGTAAGTAAAGAAGATATGCATGTTTATTCAATTGATGAGTCATTTTTAGATGTAACAGACTATTTAAAGTTGTATAAAATGGATGATGTTGCTTTAGCAAAGACTATTATGAATGAGATTACTAAAAGAACAGGACTTACTTCAACTTGTGGAATTGGTCCTAATTTACTTTTAGCAAAAGTTGCTCTTGATATTGAAAGTAAACATTCTCCTGACTTTATTGCAAAATGGACATATAATGATATTAAGACTAAACTTTGGAATATTGAACCACTTGATGAAATGTGGGGAATTGGTAGTAAAACTATGAATAAATTAAATGACTTAGGTATCAAAAAAGTTGGCGATATAAATAAGTATTCTAAAACTTTCTATAAAAAAAGATTTGGAATACTTGGTGAAGAACTTTGGGAACATGCGAATGGGATTGATTATAGTAATATTAAAACACAAAATTATGAAGTTAAAAATAAAAGTTATGGATTAAGTCAAATTTTATATAAAGATTATACTACACTTAATGTTACATTAATAATTAGAGAAATGGTTAGTAAAGTTACCAAAAGATTAAGATTAAATAAAAAAGTATGTGGTGTTGTTGGTTTTGGAATTGGATATTCTAGGAGTATTGGTGGTGGATTTTATCATTCATGTAAACTTAGTGAACCAACAGATAGTGAAGAAAGAATACTTGAAGTGTGCATGAGTATTTTTAATAATTATGTAGAAGATTTACCTATTAGAAAAGTAAGTATATCTTTAGGTAAAATTGAAAATAATAATTATAAGCAATTAAATTTATTTGAGACTAATGAAGAGAATGAAAAAGATGATGAAATGACTAAAGTAATGGATGAAATTGCTAATAAGTTTGGAGAAAATGCTATATTAAAGGCCAGCAGTTTGTATGATTATAGTACTATTAAGAAGAGAAACAATACTTTAGGTGGTCATAGTAAGTAAGGTGATATTATGCGAGGTATGATTAAATGGAAACCTTTTAATGCTTTATTAAATAATAGAGATATAAATGATATTTTGAAGAAAAGAAATATGATTACCAAACCTATAATTATGGAAGATAGAATTATTGAAATAGATAACTTACTTAAAATAGCTATAAATGAGAATAAAATAATAAAAATTAAATATTTTGATAAGGGAAAGTTAAAATATATTAGTGGTAATATTAGAAATATTAATTTAATTGAAAAATATATTCTTATAAGTAGTACAAGAATATATTTTAAAAATCTTATTAAAGTTGAGATTATAAATCAGATTTATTGATTATCATATCATCATAATAATCTATTAAATCGTTATTTTCTTTAAATATGGTATCTATGTCAAGTTTTCTAATAACTTTGTGACCTAATGCTTTAAATGAATTTTCTTTTCCTATTATAACTAATGAGGTATCTATTAAATAAACTTTATTATCATATGGAATTTCTAAATACCAATGTCCACCATAACTAGAGCCAGCAGTTCCTTTAAAATATTCATTTATGCATTCTACGGCCTCACTATATATACCAAATTTATCTAATAGGAATAGTAATTCAAAAACACATCTTTTACATCTTCCCTCATTTAAGCTTAAGTGAAATAAATCTTTAAATGCATAAGGTTCATTATTAATCCATATGTAAGATCTATCTCTTGATATGAATTTTTTTATTTTATCATCGAATTCAAATATTTCTTTATTGTTAAGTAAAGCTTCAAATTTATTTTTAAATTCTTTATTTGAATTTAATAAGTCTACTCTAAATTTGTTTTCCATAGTTTCCTTTTAATCCTTCTACTAAATTTGCATTAACTATTTTGAAATTACCATCTTCATTTAATATAACAACGCCAGTATTAAAGTTAATATTTTTTAATATGTAATCTGGTATTTCAACCTTATTGGTTTCATTTAATTTAAATTCACATGAATTGGCTTTTAAGACTCTTAACATTTTTCTTCTATTTTCTTTTGTTGAAGATTTACCAATGTTAACTAAATCATTTTCTGTTATTACTATTAGTGTGTTTTCATCTATGAATGTTAATAGCATTGGCTTTTTAATTATATTTTTTAATTCTAAAGGAATTGACATGTTACCAGTTTCATCAATTGTTATTATTATTTTTTCATTTTGCATAATTAGTCACCTACTAATAAAATTTTACAATGAATAATACTTTTTTTCAAGTTTTTGTATAAAATTGCAAAAATATATTGACTATTATGTTAATTTTGTGATAGACTTATTTTACTTGATTTAATCAAGTGCCTACCGTTGGGGAATTAGCTCAGTTGGCTAGAGCATCTGCCTTGCACGCAGGAGGTCGCGGGTTCAAGTCCCACATTCTCCACCAATTAGTGAATTAAGTCCTTGTTTAAGGACTTTTTTGTTTGTATGAAACATTTAAAAAGACTAATAAATCTTATTTTATTAGTCCTTATTTTATTAATAATCTTCTTTGTTCTTCATTTGATTGTTTATCTAGACTGTATAATTCTGAATAAAGACATATTTTTCTAAATAGTTTATTATCTTTACTACATCTATTTTCTATTCTTTGTTTAATTCCATTTGATAAAATTTCATTAGGAATATTTACCATATAACCACAATGTGGGCATATTTGATAGTATCTATAAAGTTTTCCATTTGGATTAACAAATATCTTTTCTTCTTTCACAGTAAAATCTTTTCCACAGGGTTTTGTGTTTTCAGATCTTTTTAGTCTTGTTTCTATCTTAAAATCAATATATTCTTCTTCAAGTTCACATGTTTTTAGTAAATCACATGGTAATTCATCATGATATTGTAAATATATTTGTTGTTTTTCTCCTTCAGAAAATATTGATAAGTTATTTTCATAACATGGTGAACTACTTATAACTGATATAAATGAATTATCTTTAATACCAATATCTTTTTTATCTCTACAAGGTTTTCTTTTATTTGTTGGAATATTTACTGATATAGAATTAACATCATATAAATCTAAATTTCTACCGCTAATATAAGTCTTACCATCATTTTTATATCTAAGTATTCTATAATACTCATCAATAACCTGTAATTTTCTTTCTTTATTTATTAAATTTTCAGATTGTTCTTCAATATATTCTGCACAACTATCTAAGATATTCCAGATACTTAATCTTGTTTTTAATATTTCATTATGTTCGTCTTTATTCTTCTTCTCTAATAATTTTAAACCTGCATTTACTTTATTTAAATATTCCTTATCTTTCTTTTTATTTTCAACAAATCTATAAAGTAAACTTTTTTCCATAGGTTTATCTGATAATAAAAATTCTTCAAATAATGAATTTATATTATCTAACCTATTTATCTTCAAATAAATTAATGGATTCTTTATATATTTTCTCGCAAAATCATCTTCTAAAGTCTTTTTAAATTCTTCCTCATTTTGTTCATACATAAATGGCGCTAATATAAATTGAGCATTTTCATATAAGTATTGGTATCTTCTAACTAATTCTTCTTTTGCTTCTTCTATTGTCATTTTAAATACCTCCTCGTAATTTTATTTTATTTGATTTTCTTTGACATTTTTAATTCATTCTTATTTTGAAGACTCGAAATAGAAAAAGTATCTTCTTCACCTATATAAAAATCTAAAATTTCATAATCACTAAAATTTGGTGAGACATAGCCTTTGCGTTGATTCAATAAATCAATATATTTTTTTAAGCCACCTTCTTTTTCAAATCTTTTAATATTTTTCCATTTTAAAAATACTGAAGTTCCATCATTAAACGTAGCAAATATATTAACTATTTTATTATTTTTTTGTGAATTTTTACTCATGAATCCTTCCATATTTTTTACGTTTAGAGCAATAAAGTTATTTAGCACCATAAAATCTTTTAAATAAAAATAGCCTGGTCCATTACGAAAGTAATATATTGGTTCAAAAGGAAATGTCAATTCAGATTGTTCTTTAGTAATTTGAAGTTTTTTATAAATTCCTTCTCCTTCTCTAACTATTGCAAACAATGCTTTTTTATTTCCTACATTATATGGTTTTAAGTATAGAACCCTATCTTGATTCTGTAAAATTGTATTTAAATTTTCATCAATATATGTAAATTGCATTATATAATACCTCCTATACTAATTTTTTTAATAATAAATTATCTATATCTACTAAAAAATGTGTTTAAAGTTAATGTTTTTACTTTTTCAGGCTTTTCTAAAAGTTCTTCTAAATCTTGTTTTGGTAAAACGATTGGATATTTATCATTATCAGTAAGTACTAAATATACTTCATTCATTGAAGCTTCATTTCTTAAATATGAAGAAATATTAACAGAGCAAATTTTATAGTCATTAACAAAACTGCTTTGACTAACATATTCTGCAAATAATTTTACATCACCTGTTTCAGTTATTTTATATGGTTTTTTAAATAAAGTAAATTTATCTATACCATGATCAACTATATAATTTTTTTTGCAATTATTACATCTGCATTTATAAATCCTATGTTTTGTAATTATTTTTGCATCTAAATCTTTTTCATATCTTGTTTTTTTGTTATAAAATTTTACAGTGCTATCTATATTAAATGAACCGCAATATTTGCAAGCTAAAGATGTACTTATTTTTTTCATTTTTTTCTCCTCCTTGTGAAATATTATAGTCAATATAAATGTAATCAAAGCTTTTCTTATCTTTGCATTAATTTTAAAATATGTGCATCATTCCTTGATTTTTTTATTGCTTTTGTATAACAATCTGGTGCTAAACCAATATAATCTATTCTTTCTAAAGTATCTAAATCTATACTTTTAGTTTGTTCTAATTTAAAAAGTTTTAGTTGTTCTGAAATATTTTTGTTACCTATTAATGAAAACTTTTCTTGTTCTATTAGTGATAACAAATATAATGATTCAGGTATTTCTATAATTTCATCTAATGTTGCTTTACCTGGATAATACCTGTATTCTGAATGTTTTAATAAAAGATATCTTATTTTTTTAAGATCTTGTATTCTTGCTATTTTTTTATTGATAAAGTAACCAGAATAAAATGATTCAAGTAATTTTTTTCTATTAGTTTCACTATTATTTAAATAGTCTGGTTCTAATTTATGAAACATGCCATTTACATTTTCTATAGGAAGAATTTCAGTATCAAATTTATTTTCATAATCTTGTAATATCTTGTAGCTTTCAATTCCTGTTCCAGTTACTCCTCGAATAATCATATCTTTTTCAGGTATTTGTTTCATTTCTTCAGCACGATATTCATATAATTCTTTAATATTTGGAATTAAATCATATATATCTAGCTTATTTTCTTTTTTATCATATAAGTACATTATAAACCTCCCTTACTAATGTTATTATATCATCTTTTATTTAAATATTTCACTAAATATACTAAAAGCTAATTTTAAAGCATCGTGTCTAATTCTTGAATCTTCAACAATAAAATAATCATCTTCTATTAAAATTACATCTTTAAGATTATCATAATCTATTTTTACTAAATCTTTTTGTTCTTCATTTTGATATTTATCTAATATCATTTTATCAATTAATTTATTATTAACTAACACTTTATCTATTTTTTTATTACCTAAATAACTATTTAATAATTTAACATGATCACTTACACTAAATCCATCTGTTTCACCAGGCTGTGTCATCATATTACAAACATACATTACTTTTGCATTTGAATTATCAATAGCGTCTATAATTTCTTTATTAATTAAATTTGGAATAATACTCGTATATATGCTTCCCATACTTAACACTATTATATTAGCTTCTCTTATTTCTTTAATAGCAAGTGGTGTAATAATTGGAGTTTCTTCATAAAATACTTTTTTGATTTTTTTACCTGATGTAGTTATTTCAGTTTCCCCTTTTACTATACTTCCATCTGTCATTTTAGCCATTAAAGTTACATTATCTTCAGTTAATGGTACAACTTTACCTTTTAAATTAAACACTTTAGACAAGGCTTCAATACCATCACTTAAATTGCCAGTTATTTCTTTAGTTGCAGTTAAAATTAAGTTACCAACTGTATGTCCATTTAAATCACTTGTAGTATGAAATCTATAATTAAATAACTTTTCCACTAATGGTTCAGTTTCTGATAAACTTATTAAAACTCTTCTTATATCTCCAACTGCTGGAGTATTAAATTCTTCTCTTAATTTTCCTGTTGAACTTCCATTATCAGATACACTAACAATTGCAGTTATATCTAATGGAAATTTCTTTAAACCAGATAATAGTACAGACAAACCTGTACCACCACCTAATACTACTACTTTGTTATTCATAATTCCCCCTTAGTAAATTTACTTATTTAGATAATAAGCATAATACTCATCAAATGTTATATTTTCTTCATGTATTTTCCTTGCTATATCTGTTCCAACATATCTAAATCTCCACATATCTGTTTCAAAACCAGTTATATCACTAGTATTTTCTGGATATCTTAATATAAATCCATATCTATAACTATTTTTTAATAACCAATCATTTTCATCATATTGTTTTCCTTCTTCAACTTCTTTATTATATGGTTTAATAACTACACTTAATCCAGTTTGATATTCAGAATGTCCTGCTCTTGCAGCTAATCTATCAGCATTATCTTCTCCACTGGAACTTTCAATATCATTATATGCTTCTTCTTGATCAGCATAACTTCTATATCCTTGACTAACTACTAATGTATATCCAGCATCTTTAGCATCACTTAACATATTAATTAAATCATCATAAATACTTTCACTTACATATTTTCCAGAATAAGCATAAGAACTTGATACCAACTTTAAATCACTAGGTTCATAATCGCTACCCAACTTATAAAACTTATTAACTAGCATTTTTTCTCCTTTTGATATATCAGTATCCACTATTTTACTATACCATCCAGTATCGGCATTTGTATTAACTATTCCCACTACTTTAGAAGGTTTAGTACTAGAATTTTTACTATAATAATCCAAATATCTATCTAAATTTTTATATAGAAAATATTTTTCATTTATAAATTTTGTAAGATTACTTTTATACTTCGAATTTAATAAATCATTAATTTTATCATTATCAAAAGTATCTTTTATAACTTTTATTTCATTGGTACTATAACCTACTTCTCCTAACTTATATTCTATAGTTTTCTTTAATTTAGATTCGTCAACTAATTTTTTAATTCCTACTATTCCTAATATAACTACTAAAACTATTGCTCCAATAAATGCTCCTAATTTTTTTACATTTAATTTCTTTTTAACCATCTTTATTCTCCTTTTATATTTATATTATAACCAAATTTTACTAATTCTACAATAGAAAAAAAGTTATTGAATACACAACAACTTTAATATTGAATTCCCCACATTACAATGTGTTTTGCTTTACCACCACATACAACACATTTTTCATCATGAACTTCCTCATTTTTTAATATACATCTAGACTTACATCCTTTAATTTCTTTCATTTTTAGTTCACAATCTAAGTTTCCACACCAAGGGGCTTTTATAAATCCTGGATGAGTATTTAAAATATTTTCTACTTCAGTTAAATTACTAGCTGTAAATGTTAAACTATTCATTCTTTCTTTAGCATTTTCAAATAAGTTATTTTGAATTTCATTAAATAGTTCATTTAATTTATCAAGTATATTTTCATTTAAATTAATTGTGATTTTTTCACTAGTATCTCTTCTTACAAAAGTAATTTGATTATTTTCTAAATCTCTTTTTCCAATTTCAATACGAACTGGTATACCATTTACTTCTGCTTCAGCAAATTTAAATCCTGGAGTTTTATCAGTATTATCAGTATAATAACTAATATTATTTTCTTTTAATAGACTTTCTACCATATTTGTAGTATTTAATACATTTTCATCATTTCCAATAGGTATTATAGCCACTTTAGTAGGCGCAATTTTAGGTGGAAGAACTAATCCACGATCATCACCATGTACCATAATTAAAGCACCAATCATTCTATTTGAAGTACCCCATGATGTTTGATAACAATATTCATACTCATTATTTTTATTTAGAAATTTAATGTCATAAGCCTTACTAAATTTTTGTCCAAAATAATGGCTTGTTCCACTTTGAAGACATATTCCATTATGCATAAGTGCTTCGATAGTTAATGTATATTCTGCTCCTGCAAATTTTTCTTTTTCTGTTTTCTTTCCACATATTACTGGTACTGCTAAATATTCTTCAAAGAATTTTTTGTATACATTAAGCATATCTCTAGTTTCTTTTTCTGCTTCTTCACTAGTTGCATGTACTGTATGGCCTTCTTGCCAAAAAAATTCTCTACTTCTTAAGAATGGTCTAGTTTCTTTTTCCCATCTAACAACACTACACCATTGATTATATTTAATTGGTAAATCTTTATATGACTTAACTATTTCGCTATAGTAATCACTAAATAAAGTTTCACTAGTTGGACGCACACATAATCTTTCTTCAAGTGTTTTAGATCCACCCTGTGTAACCCACGCTACTTCAGGTGCAAAACCATTTACTAATTCACTTTCCTTATTTAGTAGTCCTTCTGGTATAAACATAGGTAATTTAACATTTTTATGTCCTGTTTCTTTGAATAGTTTATCCATATTTTCTACTATATTATCCCAAAGTGCACATCCATTAGGTTCAAGTATAACACACCCTTTTACATTTGAATATCTTGCTAATCTTGAAGCAGATACTACATCAGTATACCAATCTGCAAAATTCTCTTCTCTACTAGTTATTTTATTATTTTTCATTTTACACCTCTCAAAATAAAAAGAATGACACTAAGGAGCGAATAACCGCGGTGCCATCCTAATTTTAACTTTATTAAATAACGGTTTAATTCCGGAAATACTTTTATATTTCACTTAAAGGGTAGGAAAATTTAATACTTATGTTAGTTTCCATCAACCACTAACTCTCTATAATAAGTGTTTTAAATTTATTCCCTTATCTTCGCTTTCTACTAAGATTTTAACATTATTAATTTTATAATTCAACTACTTTTTATAAGTTAATACATAATCTTTAAAATCAGTTTTACCATCATATCTAACACTACTTACTTCTGTAATATCAAATCCGTCATCAATAGAATGATTGAAATCATCATATCCTCTTCCATGATTTGTCCAAGTATAATTTGCTTGAATTTTACCTTCAGTGGTCAAATTATTCCTTAATCCTATAAGAAACTTTTTATATTTTTGATAATCCATGTCCAAATATAAATAAATATTAGAAAATAACATAACATCAAACTTACCTAATTTAGCAAAATCCAATTCTTCCAAATAACTAGTTTTAATAATTGGAACATCAATATTTCTTAATATAGTTTGTAACTTATAATAGTCCTCTTTTTCTAGATAAGGTATAACTCTTCCAGTAGAAAAATTAATTGGGTTATTATTAATAGACATAGGATATTGTATATATTTATTATTTTTGTAAACTTTATCAAAATAATGTGTAACATCTTTTGGTAAGTATTTTCTTATCTTAGTGTAATATTTTTTATCTTTTATTTTTTTATTAACAAAGTAGTCAATAAACTCTTCATAGCTTAAATATCTAATAGAGTAGAATTTAAGTAAGAAGTATAACTTAGCTATTTCATTTTTATCAAAAAGAATAACACTTTCTGCTCCAAATAAAATGCTTGATAAATATTGATCACCACTTCCAATAACAGACAAAACTCTTGAATTTTTAAAATTATAAATGTTACTATAGCTTGTTATATTTTCATTTGTAAATCCATATACTTTTGAATATTCCATGATTATCTTTTAATCCTTTTTAAAGTCATTTCTTCAAATTTTTTATATTTATCAAAGTCATGAAAACTTATGAAGTCTCTATAGCATTTATTAGGGTATATTGAAAATCTATAATAGTTATAACCTTGAACACTAAATAATTCTGATAGATAAAATGAATGTGTTTCTTCACTATATCTAGTTATTTTTGATGAAATGGTTAATTCACCCCTATAGGTTTCCATTGTACCTTCCATTACTCTGTTTTCGGTTGCTTGTCCATTAGTGACACAATAATAAGCTTCAAATTCTATGTTTTGTTTTTTTGTATTTATTAGTTTACAATTTAGTCTTAGTAAAGTTCCCACTGTTTTTTTATGATCTAATTTTATTGGTGAGTCAGTAAGTTCTTTGCTATTTAAAATTATATTTATTGCATTTTCTAATTCCTTATTGCTTATTTTTCTTTCACCATGATTATAGAAGTGTTGTTCAAATAGTATTCTATCATTAATATTCATGTTACCCCCTCTTTCGTAGATAATATTGTAGCATAATTTTGTACATTTTTCAATAATATTTGTTGGATTTATAATTTCAAAAAGAATTGTATTTAAATAGAGCCTAAAATGTACCTACAAAAATAAAACCTCGTAAATACGAGGTAAATAATCATAATGGTCGGGAAGACAGGATTTGAACCTGCAACCACCTGGTCCCAAACCAGGTGCTCTACCAAGTTGAGCCACTTCCCGATAACTGGTGTCCCCAAGAGGAGTCGAACCCCTAACCTTTTGATCCGTAGTCAAACGCTCTATCCAGTTGAGCTATGAGGAC
>CAKOLW010000005.1 GCA_934096405.1 uncultured Bacilli bacterium | reverse complement strand
TCATCTTCTTTTATTTCACCACTACAAGCCACATCACTAGTTGGATTATCTATTTTACAATTTTTTCCAACTTCTTCATCTTTATCAAAGCAAGCATCATCTGGATCAGGTTTTGGTGGTTCTGGAATAGGATCCGGTTCAGGATTAACACATTGATTATTCCATTCTTCTTCAGCATTTTCGCCCTCGATTTCTAGTCCGTTTTTATCATAATATTTAGACTCAGAGCTATTCTTGTCACAAGGAGGATGTGTTGGTATTTCACAACAATAATAATCCCAATTATCTAGTAATTCAAAATTTTTTCCTTCAATAAATGTAGTAAGTAAATGTTGTGGTTTATACATCACATTATGAATTGTTTCACCTTTTGGACATTCATTTGCTGGTTTATCATAATACCATGTTGTATTGCCATTATTATCATCACAGGCGTAAGTATATGTTTTAACATATTTAAATATTCCCTTAGTTGTTATTCCACCATCCTGTTCACATAATTTTTTAATAGTAATTTGTGCTTTTAATCCAACAAAATTGCTAAAAAAGCAAATCGCAATCAATAAGGTTATTTTAACTAGTCTCTTATTCATTTAATCTCCCTTCTTTCTCTTAGCAATTATAATTTTAGGAATATAATAACAACTAACAATCAAAAATGGAATTAAAACATACAAATAGTATTTTTTAACAACATCAATTGGCTTTGTATTAGCCCTATTATACTCTTTTAATTGTTTGTTAACTATTTTAGTTAATTCTTCTTCTGTTTTAACATCTTTATATTTTTCTATTTGTTTTTCATCATAATTAGTATCGCAAACATCTAAATATAATTTGTCCCAACAAATTTTCATATCAGATAAAGCATTGTACTTTCCTGTTTCAACTGTATATGTATTAATTGGTTCAACTCCACAAGACGCATCTGCATAATAAACCTCAATTGTATACTTAATATTTTCATAATTTGTAGGTGCTTTAATTTTAATAAGATTTGAATCATCTTTATCAATAGATGTATAAGTTTTATTTTCATTATTAAAATCATTTTTCACTTTAAAATATACAACATCTTTAGGCATATAAATATTAAGTATATTATCATAGCTTGTATCAATTGCTTTATCAACAAAATATATTAAATATTTTCCTTCTTCCATAGCTTCTTCACAATCAGCATTTAATACGCTCATGCCAGTTATACACATGATTATTAAAAACAATAATTTTTTCTTCAACATTTTAACACCTCTTTCTAAATACCATGTTTTACTTTTCTTAACACAACCTTAAATACACTTATAGATAGTATTAATGAAATAAGTGGTAATAACACTTTTAAATAATTATTTTCTATAAACTCTATAGCTTGTTCTTTAAATGTAGGTTTAACTACTTCATCTTTCTTGTCATCATCTTGTACTTCTTCGTTTGGCTTCTTTTCTAACAATTTTAAAAAAGTTTGTTTACTAAGCTTATAATCTAGAAATTCAGAATTACAAACACTTAAATCTTCATGTCCAGTACAAGCTAAGGAACCATAAAAATTATTCTTATAGGGAGTAGTAATATATAAAACCCTTAATAGTTCACCACCACAATCACCTGCCGATAAAGGAAAAACATTATATTTATATGACATTCCCAAATTCAAATTATTTATTGTAACCACTCCATCTGTAGGAAAATAATATTCATTTATACCAGCACTAATAAAAGCTTTATCTCCTAAATTAGTAACTGTTAAATCAAATAAACCAGTTTCTTCATTATACTTATAACTAGTTTCCACATGAGAAGCAAACGCATTTAATTCTTTTAATTCTTTATAAGAGCATTCAGCTTTCATATTTAACAGACATAGAAAGCACGCCCCCAGTGCCAATATAACTTTTTTAATTTTTTTAAATCTATGAATTTTTTGCTGTGCAAAAAATTCATAGACAAACGCCCATGAACTTAATTTCACGAAAAAACTATGAGAGTTATTTTCTAATAACCCCCCCCGAAATTCGTATCAAATTTGGTACTTGCTTCAAAAGGAATTACTTCTTTCATAGTTCTTTTACTCCTTACATTCTATGAAAATTATATCATAATCTACTACACTATTCAATCTAATTTTATCAAAAATTAATTGAAACTTTCCTAGACTTATGGTAACATTATTTTAGAATAAAGAGGTGTAGTTATGTTTGGCAATATTAAAGCAATAAATAAAAATTATGCAATAGTAAATCTAACCATAGATGCCAAAAATCTAGGAGATATCTTAAACTTACATGTTATTTTTGAAGACAAAGATAAAAGAATTCTAGGAGAAGTTGAAGACATAGATGGTTCTAGTGTTAAAATAAATTTTTTAGGAGAAATAAATGATACTAACTTTGTAGGAGGTTTAATAAAAAAACCTAGTTTAGATGCCAAAGTTAGAATAATAAATGAAAAAGAATTACATGTATTAGTAGGTGGAGACAAAATGAGTTTTACTCTAGGAGTAAGTCCATTATATAAAGATTATCCTGTAAGTGTTAACTTAAATGACTTATTTAGTAATCACTCTGCTATATTTGGTAATTCTGGTAGTGGTAAAACATATGGAATATGTAGAATAATACAAAACGTATATAACATGCAAGCTCTTCCATATAAAGCTAATATGTTCATATTTGATTCATATGGAGAATACATTAATGCTTTCAAAGACTTAAACAAAATAAACGAAAACTTACACTACAAATTAATAACTACAAATAAAAGATTAATCAATGAAGGTAATGAAAAACTACAAATACCAGTATCATTATTAACTATAGATGATATATTAAACATACTAGACGCTACTAAATTTAGCCAAATATCTATAGTAGAAAGTGCTATTGAACTTGCCAAAATATTTTCTTCAAACTCTAAAGAAGTTATAGAATACAAAAATCACTTATTAGCTAAAGCAATTACTTCAATAATGTATACTAATCAAACAAGTGCTAAAATAAGAGACCAAATATTTGATATAGTTGCCAATACATACACAGATCAAATTAATTTAAATGCAATAATCCCAGGTGTAGGTTTTACAAGAGTATTCAGACATTGTTTTGATATAGACAGTGAAGGAAGATTTGCAGAAAGAACGATAATAGCTGAATACATAGAAAGTTTTATACAAGATGATAAAAAATGGAATATAGATACATCTAACGTAACATATGGTCTAAAAGAATTAGAAGTAGCATTAAACTTTACCCTATTTAGTGAAAGATACTTATTAAATCCAGACATGTATGATGAAGCAATTAGTTTAAAAGTAAAACTACATAATCTAATAAATAGTTCTAATAGTATTTTCTTTACTGATAAAAAATACAACAGTATAAAAGAATTTATAGCTTATCTAGTAACTACAAAAGATAATAAAAAAGCTCAAGTTATAAACATTAACTTAGAAGATGTAGATGATAGATTTGCAAGAACTGTAACAAAAATATTTGCTAGACTTTTTTTAGCATTTGGTAAAGTAAATGAACCAAGAGCTAGTATACCACTACATATAATTTTAGAAGAAGCACATAGATATGTTATACAAAATGATGATGTGGACTTACTAGGTTATAATATATTTGAAAGAGTTGCAAAAGAAGGTAGAAAACATGGAGTACTATTAGACTTAATTACTCAAAGACCCACAGACTTAAATAGTAATGTTATAAGCCAAGCAGACAACTTTATAATATTTAAAATAACACATCCAGAAGACCTAGACTACATAACAAGAATGATACCTAACATGAGTGCAGATATAATAGAAAAACAAAAAAGCTTACAACCAGGCACATGTGTTGCATTTGGTAGAATACTTAAAATTCCAATGATAGTTAAAATGGAAAAAGCATCACCACCTCCAGAAAGTGCTAATGCTGACATATTTAATAGTTGGATGATAAATAAAACTGAAGATTAAATTTTAACCTTCAGTTTTTTAATTTACTAATTTTGCATGAATTACTAATCTTCTAGAACTACCTGAACAAGTAGATAAAGTCAATATTTTATCAGTTGGATTAACATTAACATTAAAATTATATATACTTCTATTTTTAATTAAATCTATAAATTCATTATACTGTTTATCATTAAAGAAATTAGTCTTTAAATAATCAGTAGTATAATCTATTCTGTATATAGAAAAAATCTCCCATTTCATTTCTCTATCTAATGTATTAAAAGTAATATATTTATTTTCTGGATTAGTATACCAACTATAATTAGTAGTACTCTTTAAATCTCCAAACATATACCCACTTATTAAATTATGTCCATAAATTATAGTATTTTGATCTAACTCTTTACTATTATTTCTAGAATCCATATAAATCCATCCAGTAATTACTTCTCTATCATAAATATCATGAGTATTATAAAATTCATTATAAGGACCTTGTAAAACAGGATAATTAGCCTTAGTATTATTAACAGTTACCCATCCCACTACATTTTTATTAATTTGTAAAAGTTTGTCAAAAGTTGTCGGTATATTTGCATAATAGTTTACATACTTAGGTTCTTCATCAACTGGTTCTTCATTATTATCTGGCTCAGGTTCCACTATTTCTTGTATATCATCTATTTCATCTATATTGTCATTTACTTGACTATTATTTTCTATTAAAGACATTTCCAATTTTCTAAGTTCTACAAGAGCCAAATATTCATGATATTTATTAGATATAATTAATATTAATCCCAAATACATAATTAACACTAAACATAATTTAATAGTATTTAAAGTAAGTTCTTTAAAAATATTGTTATTAAAAAAATCATTACTATATATAATCTTTATTTTTTTATCTTTTTTATTAAATTTTTTGTTAATATCTCTTAAGTTATTAACATCATTTTTAATAGTTTCTTTATTAAAATCATTAAGATGTATATAAATATTAACTTCATTTTCTTTATACTTAGTTAATTCTTCAGTAATATATTTTATAGATTTAGTAGAATAAAAATATAAATGTATAACTTTCAAAGAAATATTTACTCTCAAAAAATCTTCTAAATTATTATAAACATCCTCTTCTCTATAAAAATAAATAATTTTTTTATAATATAAACTTTTTAAATTTTTAAATCCATTACTATTTATAAAATCACTAGTAAAACTATAATCATTAGTAAAATTAACTGAAATATTTTTTTCTGCTAATTTATGAACATAATCACTAGGCATAAAATAACATTTTACATATTTAAGTCTTTTCATACTAACTAATATATTACAAGCCTTAACAGTAAGAGATTCTTCTATATCAAAAGTTACACTACTCCCACTTACTATACTACCTAATACATAAAAGCTTTCAAAATCTTTATATATATAATTTTCTATATACTTAATTTCTAATATTTCATTAATTACTTCTTTATTCTTTCTTATAAAATATGAAGTATATAAAAGAGTATTGTTATTCATAACATTATTGTTAATATCTCTACTAAAACGTTTATTAATTATCTCTACAATAGCAGTATTATTATTTATTATTAAACTAATTAATTTCATAACAACTCTCTCCTAGTCTAAGTTTAGCATAAATAATTACGTTTATAAAGAAAAAATATAACAAAATTCTTTAAATTTACAAAATGACATGATATAATTAGATTATGATAAGGAGGAAAAAATGAAAAAAGGATTATTAGTAAGCACACTTCTATTGAGTGTTTTGCTAGGAGTCAGCACATTAAATGCCGCTAATAACAGCGTAAAAGTAGTTAAAGAAAACTTTGCTAAAAAGGTATTAAGTAGTGATGGTGCTAATATATTAAACACCATTAATACAGAAAAATCTGATTTAGCAAATGGTAAAGTTGCAATTGATATTGTAATTGACAACTCTAAAGATATTGATGTTATGTACGTTATTGATAACAGTAGTACAATGTCAGGTATTAAAGCTAATGTTATTGACTCTTTAAAAACTAGTGCAAATTTATTGGAAGGAAGAAATGCTGTAAGACAAGGCGTAGCTGTAACAACAAATAATGAGACAACTTTAAATCCATTAGATACTACAAAAATTGAAAGTAATTTAAATAATGTTAAAACTACAGCTTCTAGTAGTAATAATGGAGAAATATTTGATAGCTTAGAAAAAGCAGCTGGAGAGCTTAGTTCATCAAACGGAACTAAAGTTATAATATTAGTTGTAAATAATTTAGGTACTTTAAATGAAGTTGATGTAACTGCATTAAAATCAAAAGTTGAATCTTATACTAGCAGTGGTATTCAAATTTATGCTTATAATATTGATATGACTGATAAAACTAATTTCAATAATATATTTAGTACTGCTACAGCAAGAGTTGATGTTGTAAGTACAAATCTTAATACACTTAACGCAGCAACTGTAGTAGAAAGTTTAATGCCTAGAGCTAAAAATAACATGGAAACTACTGTATCATTTGATAGTTATATAATTGATAACTTTGATATAGTTGAAGTTAAACCAACAACTGGAATAGCAAATTATGCAGATGGAAAAGTTACATGGAAAGCTGATACTATCGAATCTAACAAAAAAGAAACATTATCTTATTATTTAAAAATAAAAGATGTTGTTGATTCTACTTTAGTAGATAAAATTACTTTAAGAACAAATAGACAAGTTAAAGTAAATGGTACAACTATTATAGGTAATTCTTCAGTAACAATTAATGATTCCTATCCAGCTGATAATTTAGTAGATGATCAAGAATGTAGTCCACAAATAATGATTCTTGGTGAAAAAATAGTTAATCCTCAAACAGGAATTGCTGAATACATTATTGCTGGTTCATGTATGTTAGCCGTTGCATTAATAACACTAGTAATTTTAAAAAGTAAAAACGAATTTGATAGAATATAAAAACATTTAAGAATAAAACTTAAATGTTTTTTAATTGCTTAAATCATATTTATCTATTAAATCTTTTATTTGATAAGTTTGTATTAAACCATATTCAGGTTTTATATTATCTATTACTTTACCACTCTTTACATATAATATCATTGGTAAAACTGGCTCTATTTCACTATCAGGAAATGCTTGACTAATTATATTTTTATATTCATTATTACTCATGTACTCAGTTGCATCTACATAAATTAATTTACTTGTCAAATCTTCTTTCTTTAAAAAATTTAATATTCTTTGTTCCATAAAGTGTATTTTTTCATTTTTCAAATAACCAAAATATAAAAGCACTTCATTCATTTCAGAAACAGTCACTCTAATCTCATTTATATCTATCTTCTCTACTACATTCTCCATAGGACTTGTCTCCAATTTTTCCGCTTTATAAGTATTATACCAAGACCTTATATAAAATGTTAAAGCAACAACCAATATTAATATTAAAAGCAAATAAGCATAATTTTTAAATGTAATTTTCTTCTTTTTCACAATCGTATCACCCTAATTAAATGTTAACATATTTTAAACTTTTTTTCAATTAAAATATTGACAAAGCCAAAAAGTTTTAGTAGAATTATAAATGTTAATTACGCAGGTGTAGTTTAATGGTAGAACTCTAGCCTTCCAAGCTAATAACGTGGGTCCGATTCCCATCACCTGCTCCAAATAGGTTAAAACTTATTAAGTTTTAATAAATTGTTTAACAGACTATTGAGATTAAATCTCGAGGAACAGAGTATATTATATACTCTTTTTTCTTGTGTTGAATTAGTATGAGTATAAATATCTAATGTGGTTGATACCTTAGAATGTCCTAACCTTTTACTTATCTCATTAATCATAATGCCTTTATCTAATAATAAAGTAGCATGACTATGTCTAAATTGATGTAAGGTAATCGGTCTTAAACCACATCTATTACAAGCACTAAATTTATGCCTATTGATTGTAGTAGGACTTAAGGGTTTCAAACCACCGAAGAGAAATAAATCTCCACTACCCTCCTTATAATAATTTTTTATTAATTGTTTCAAATCTCGTTTCAAAAATTTATCTATTTTAATTTTACGAATGCTAGAGAATGTTTTTGGAGTACCTATTTCACGTTTTCCATGTGAGTCAATAGTTTTATCAATATTGATATAATCGCCTTGAAAATCGCTTAATTTGAGTGCCATTGCCTCCCCTGGACGAACTCCAGTATAAAATAAGAAGATAAAAAAGGTTTTATACATATAATCATCAACATTACTAATGAAGAGATTAAATTCTTTTAAAGTGTAAAAATCCTCTTTCTTTTTTTCATATATCTTTTTAAAACATCCAACATCACTAATTATTGTCTTATCAAAATTATATCTATTATGACAGAAAGTAAAGAAACCACTAAGCATATAATAAAGATTTCTATTATAATTGTTTCTAAACCCCAATGATAAAATATAACTTTCCCAAGAAACAATATCATCTCTTGTAATATCTTCTAACCTCATATCTTTAAAATAAGGTAATATTCTTGAATTAAAATTGTTTAACAAACTATTAAAACCTTGTTTCTTTTGCTGTTTTTCGGCAAATTTTAAATATTCTAAATAAACTTCATTGAAGTTCATTATCTATCACACCCCTTTACAGGTGCAATATTATATACATTTTTCTAACTCATGTCAACCACCACACTTCACATATTTAATATAACATTAAATATTTAAATTGTAAATTACTTTAATGCTTGACTTTTTATTTTATTTCTTCTTGAAGTAATATAAGTATTAAAGAGCAATGTATGATTACTAGCAACTTGAAGTTCGGTAAATAACTCATTATGTAATAGATAATCAAGTAATACAGAATATTCAAGTATATTATTATCTATAATGAGTTTTTGAATAGATATACAGATAGAATTTACCTCACTATATGTAAGGTCAACATAATCATCTATATTAAAGCCATTTAAGGTTTCTATATTAGATTCATTATACTGATGTTTTTCGGGGTTATCTTTGTGTGTTAAATATCTATAGTAACCTTTAACCTGTTGTAAAGGAATCGGTATAGGTTGATTCAAACTATCTGTAATAGTTTTAACGTTGTTAAAGGTTGTCGGTCCACCAAAACATAAAATGATGTGATAGTGTGGTTTTTTTGGTGTTCCGTCAGGATTCTTGTCCTTATCATGATAAGGACTAATACAAATTGATAACCCCGTTAATTGTAAAAGTTCTTTCCAATTTTCTGGAGCACTTTCTAAATAAAGTACAAACGCCCAATATCTATTTTTCTTCATATTATATCATTCCCCTCAAAAGTAGCCCAATCTCTTAAAAAATCATTTAAAGTCATATAAGGTAAATGAATTTCTTTTAAATTAATATTATTCTTTTGTATAAATTTATACATACTTGAAAAACTATAACACTGATAAACAACTTTATACTTACCTCTAGTCAATTGATAAATACAAGCGCCACAATAAGTCAAACGATACTTAAAAGGGTTGTTATTCAAATTATCTTTGTCCTCCTTATAATAATTTTTATTATTAGCATATTTCATAAAATTTCCTCCTTTTTTGTCACATGTCACAAGTCTCCCATAGGGGGTGTCGTAGTACACCCCCTATATGGTCGACCAATTGTATTTTATTTACCACTTTTTGTAAAAAGTGGTACAAAAACTTTTATCTACTCGCCGTAGGGCGTAAACTTCAAAAAAAATGTTTTTTGAAGTTATATTTCAATTATTTTATACCTTTAAAAAGTACAATTCCAAATCCGGCATAATCGCTTCGCTTTTATTCCGTTTTTTCATTGACTTTTTATTTCGATGTATTTATCTGCTCAAAAGTGTCGTACGAATTAGCGACAACTAGATTTGCTTTACTAATAGTTGTACTTATAATTGGTGCTATATACTCATTATCATCGTTACTCCACTTCATATGTTCAGCGTCATAAAAAGACTTTTTTAAGATACCAAATAATCCAAAGAAGTTAAACATCATGCAATCTATTTGATATCTACAATATCTACGAAGTGTTATATTAATTTCTAACCATTCCTGAGCAGTAGTTAAAAATATTATTCTTCGCTTTCTCATTTGACTTAAAAATGATAAAACTTCAGAACTCATTCTAGAATTTTTTGTTAAAGCAGTAAATATTTCATCATAGACAATAATACAATCAGTTTTATCACGGAGTTTTAATAATTCTTCGAAGCCTTCAAAATAAGTATAATCAACTCCAGTTATTGTATTAATATTTGCATAAATCGGTAAATCCGAATTTTCTCTCAAAAATTCTACAACGGAATAGGTTTTACCACTACCTTGTTTGCCACAATAACAATAAACACCAAATGAACCACGAGCAACTTTAAAGCCTTTTTTAAAAAAAGTCTTAAACTTAATTTTTATTTTTTTTATAAAAATTAGATATAATAATATAAAAATTAATAACATTAAAAATAAACCTATCATTTTAAAGTTTTCACCCACCTTATCACAATTTTTATCGGAATAGAAATTAATAATATACTATATTTTAAAGTAAAGTATGAAACTATAAGAGTAATTACTCCAGAAGGTATAGCCAAAGCGTCAATTACCCAACCAACAAAAGCAATACACAAAACAAGAAAGTCAGATAATTTTTCTATAAGTATTTCTACATCAGGTAATCCATTCATAATCAAAGTATCAATAGGTGCTAAAATTATTTTTAAAAATGTAGAAATTAAAGAAAACAATACATTTAAAGTAGAATTTATTAAAGTTGTCATAAATCAATCACCTCTATATTATCTTCATCAGAAGGCTCTATTGCATTTTTTATTGTCTTAAATAAATTAAGACCAATACCATAACTAACTATTCCATATAAAACAATGTGCCATATATCAATTAAATCCTTAACATATGTATTATAAATTGTAGAAAAACAAGGAATTGATATATTTTTTTCAGTAAATGGAATAGGTAATATTATTGGACTACAAACTTTAGTAGATAAAGTTTTAATATGGTCCAAAGGTTTTAATATGACTCCTGATAGTCCATAAAAATCATCAGAAATAATGCCTTTAATAATGTTAAACTTAGCAGAAATATCATAGTCACTTAATGAGTTAGTAAAATCTCCTGAAATAGTGCCATTTTGATGATTGCCGTCAGAATCAATATAATCATAACTAACCTGATTTCTATCTGTTGTATAAACACCATTACCCCAATACAAATTAGGAGAAATAAAATAGATAATCTGATATGCTCCCGAAAGGTTATACATCTTGCTCATATCATTCATATAAAGATTCATTATTAATCCAGTATTAGAACCAATATTATAAGAGTTAAAAATAAGCTGATTAATAGAACCATAAAAAGTATCATATGTTTTTATAGTTAAATCGGAATTTATTAAAGTTTTATTAGCTAAATCAATAAAACTAGGTTGATTATATACTATTTTATTTTCTTGAATAATAGAGTAATAAAATAAAGTATTTTTACTAGAGTCACTATTACTAAAAACATAAGTGTTTTTACCAGAAGAATCTAAAGAAAGGAAAACACAATCATCACATAAGGTATTAAGTATAATTTGATAAGTATATTGTGTACCTAAAGTATAAGTAAAGCCATTATTTGTATGTTTAAAAGGTTCTTGATAATTAATTTTAACATAAATCTTTTCATAAGTAGAAATATCAGTATAAGTAAATGCATTAGTATTAAAAGAAAATGTAAATTTTTTATTAGTAAAAGTAGTAGTATAATCAAAGTCAGTTATATTATCTAATAATTCATAATGATATAAGCCATTATCATTAACTAAGCCATAATATTGAAAAGATTTAATAATAGGTTCTTTATTATCTAAAAGATTAATTGAAAAAGTAGATGTAGCATTATTAAGATTGTCTGTATCAAGAATTATAGCATTATTGTAAACATATTTTAGTTTATTAAGATCAGGTTTATCAAAACCATATTTATCATAAAGAAAAATATTCATTTCATCTTCTAAACCAAAAGAATCAGAACCTATTATAGGAATACCAAAAAAATTAAGATTATAAAATGAAGTATCATTATAAATAAAATAAGTGACTCCATTTCTATAAAAAGGCAGTAAGAATTTATCACATTTTGGTCCAGAAAAATCAGAACCAATAATAGACTCAGAAGTATTACAACTTAAATCAATAGAAGTTTGATAATCTAAACTAGAATAATTATATTTGTAATTTTTAATAAAATTATTTAATTCTGTTTCAGTAGAAATGGCATATATTTTAGCACCTGTTAGCTTTAAAGAATATTTAAAATCTACATCATCATAAGTAACATATAAACGAATTTGATTAGTAGTCATACTACTATAAGTACCTTTAATAAAATAAATAGTATCTTTAGAAATCCAGATAGAATCTCTTTGATAATTAAGAAAATTACTAACTCTAGATAACCAACCATTTGAACCAAACCATTTTGAAGGTAATTTATCTAACATATCTTGATCATAATCATAAGTAAATGAAAAAGTACTAGCGTCTAATTTTGCAAAACTTAACAAATCATATTTAGAAGCAATATAAAATAAGACTCCACCAATAAATAAATATGATATAATTCTACCTAAAGTTTTAAAAAAACTTCCAATTGTCCAATTAAATATTTTTTTCATTAACTAAACCTCCTAAATAACCTAAATAAAATTTTAACTGGTATATAAAATACAAAAAAGCCAACAATCATAAAAAATATTAATATCTCAACTATATCATTACGATATAAATAATTTGTAGTAATATTAGTCAAGCATGTTATATCTTCATTTAATGTTTCGTTACCAGTAACTGAATTATAATGTTGATCTAAATAAAAATCATAAAAATTAACTTTATCTCCAACAATCGGTTTTGTAAAATAACCTCTTAAAGTATTTCTATCAATAAATCTATAACAAGATAAATTTGCTGAAGGTACATAAATTTTATTTTCTACAACTGGCAAAACATCTGACTTATCTACTTCTAACCATTCATAAGTATTTTCTAAAGGTGTTGTACTAATATGATCAAAAATGTAATCTATAAACTCATATAACTCTGGATGACCAGAAAACATATTTACACTATATCTTTCAGTAAAAACTAGATCATAATTATAGACTGAATTAAATTTATTTAAAGTAATAACATTATTTACATTAATGTAAATAAGCGAATAATAACCTTTTTCTTTATACGATAACTTAAATTCACCTTTAGTATAATTAATATAAAATCCAAATGGATTACCATCAGAAGCAATAACTGGTCCTCCACAATAATAATAATCACTACAATTAGATAAATTTTTCCAAACATCTTGTTCCATCAAATTATCAGGTATAGCATTATAAAATGTTCTACCATTCATACTATCGCCAATTTGTAGAGGTGTAACTTCTCCTAAGACTTCCTTAACAACATAATACTTATCATCTTTAATATAAACTTTATTCATAATATCTTTAGTTGGTTCAGGTAAAGTATCAACTTGTACTTGTTCCCAATTATAATATGTATCAGCTGATAAAAATCCAGGTACAAAAAGTAATAATCCTAATATTATAATTATTTTCTTCATACTACCTCCTATTAAACAACAAACTTCCTGTTAAATCAAAAATAACCCAAATTCCCATTAAATAAGGAATATATTGTATAAATTCAATCAATACTTTTTCCATTGCTTCAAACATTTTTTTCTACCTCCTTTTTTAATTTTCTTAAATAATGTAAACACATTAATATTAATTTTTTTTCTTTACCTGTTAAGTCATAAAAATCCAATTGCATTTTTAAAATGAAAATACAACAATTTAATTGTTCAATCATACTACCTCCTATTAAATAAAAAAACACGTCAACAAAATTTAAAAATAATGTTAACGTGAGCAAAATTATAGTCTAACTTTTGCTTTTGCACTTCCCTTAATTAACTTTCTAACAAAGTAGAAACCTAATGAAACTGGAACAATAACTACTAAGTATGGTACTAAACTTGTAAGTACTCCATAAAATGAAGCAGCACTTAGTCCTTTAGCTCCAGTTAACGCAGTAATAAAAGCGTCCATTGAATAACCCTCCTTTCGAGATAGTTAAATCAACTAAAGTCTAACTTTTGCTTTTGCACTTCCCTTAATTAACTTTCTAACAAAGTAGAAACCTAATGCAACTGGGATGATAACTACTAAGTATGGTACTAAACTTGTAAGTACTCCATAAAATGAAGCGGCACTTAGTCCACCTTCAGCAGCAGTTAATGCAGTAATAAAAGCATCCATTTATTAACTACCTCCTTTCAAAAAAATTAAGAGGTGCTATTTATTTAATAATTCAATTTCAGCCTTGTCTAAGAATACTAATTTTTCATATGTTGGAGTAAGTTTAATTACCACAACTTTATAAGTAGTACCTTTTTTTGCAGATGTACGTGTTTCTAACGTAGCATTTATTGGCTTGCTATTCATTTTTTACACCTCCCCATGAATAAAATATATCATGCTTTAAAAAGAAAAAAAGAATTGACGTAAATTTTTTAGTCATCTATCTAAAAAATTTATCTCGAAGTATAAAAAAAGAAAATCAATTAAAATGATTTTCTCAAACTTATTAAAGATAAATCTAAAGATAAGTGATTTAGTTGTTCAATTATTACAGAAATATCATAAAAGCCACTCATAACCTTCGTAGAAGATAAAATTATGCTAATAGATCTAAGTTTATAGCTTATAACTAATAATTTTTCTATTTGTGATAATTCAACTTTTAAAAATGGGTGAAGAATTTTAAATTTTTTTAGAGCGATCTTAACAGCTTTATCAGACACTCCCATTATGTAATAAAATTGATCAATAAAAGTCTTATTATCTAAACAACTATCAATAATATCATATATTAACTTTTCTTCAATATCACATGAAATCATATTTTTCTTTATTATATTTATACAACTTATAAAGTCGACCATAAACTTTAATATAAATATAATCTCCTTTCTTTTTAAAATAATCATTAATTTGATATCTTGGTACTTTTGTTACACGTGATAATTCATCAGTATTATCAAAAAAGCACACAAGATTATCTTTTAGGTCATACATTACAAAATATACATCTTGTAAACATCTAGGTCTCATATTTTTTTGGAGACAATTCCCATCACCTGCTCCAAATTGATAGGAAACTCGGAAACTAACTTCTGAGAGTAATAAATGCTAACTAGAAATAGTTAGTTTTTTTGTTATGTAAAGAAATTGATTTTATGTTAAGTATAGAAACAAAAGAATAAAATTTAGTGATAACTATTGATATAATTGAAAGATTTACTAATACTACTCTAGTTATAAATAATGGCTCAATTAAAAATATAACAGGTATTTATATGGGAGTTAGTAACCTAGACATTAAATATATACTTTTATTCATAAATAAGAAAAGACTAGTTTTTTAAAACTGATCTCACTAATAAATTATAATTTTTAACATTATTATAATTTTTTTAAAAAGGCTGACATTTTTCCTCTTTCATTTTCATATTCATCTATCAATTTATAACCATCTTTATACATATTATTAATAGAAAAAAAATTTTCGCTATGTGCTTTGGTAAATATGTATTTAATTCCTACATTAATACAGTATTCATTAAATATTTTTAACATTTTTAACATATACCCATTACCTACATAATCAGGACTTACCATTATTGGCCCCAATGAAGCTGTTTCTCTTTCTAAAGTATTAATATGTCTTTTATTTAATGTTTTTTGATTAGAAGGTATATAAAACATTGAACATACTAAATGTTCATTATCATAATATAGCCATATTTTTCCTCCATGAAATAAAATATCTTTTATTTCATTCTCAGAAAAAGTTCCTAACCATTCAGGATGCTGCATATGTTCTCTAACATATGTATATAATTTTAAATAATCATTTAAATCCACATTTTGATTAATACATTTTAATTTATCAAAATACATAAAAAATACATCTCACTTTCAAATTACTATTTATCTGACACTTCTATATAATTATACCAAAATTATTTTAACAAATTTTATGAAATATGAAAATATGAAAATGATTTAGGAAAATAAAAAAAATTATAAAGATACAAAAAACGATAATTAGTAAAATTATCGTTTTGAGCTATGTTTTAATTCTGGATGTCTATAAACAGAATATAAACAAACGCTTTTTTCGGAATCTGGAATATTGGACAAACCAGCATTATTTTCATTATATTGTGTTATTTGAGCAACATTATAATTATCTTTTGAAACACTTTCATCATTTAAAAGGAAATCAAATTTTCTAGCTTTATCAACAATAATTATTTGACCATTATCTGTTAAAATATTATCTCGTAAAAAACGAATAAAAGTATAATATTGTTGAGCATCAATAACATCACCTATATTACTTAAATATATCATATCATACTTATCACTGAATTGTAAATTTGTAACATCTCCTAACAAAAATTTACTATGAATATCTATTCCATTTGATAGTTGACTACGTACTATGTTATAATTTTGTTCATTACTTAAATAAAAATTCCTAAATTGAGCAGTCATTCTTAAATTTTTCAAATCTTTGCTAGAAAATTTTCTTTCTTCAGCATTAAATGAGGAAGGTAAAAATAATTTCTTTGCAAATCCAGTCAAACAATTATTGTATTTTTTAAACATTTTAGCAATAAATTCAGAAACATCTTTACTTAAAAAGTGTTTATAATTATTAAAATCATCATACACTTTTTTGGGGTTTTCTATGACATTTAAAAATTCATCATAACTATAGAATTTTATCAGTGTTTTTTTTAACTCATAATAATAATAAGAATATTCATTAATATCAAAAGTATCTATCAAACTTGATCCTAGTAAATATGCATTTAATGCAAAATCACCACTACCTAAATTTGCCAAAACCTTTTTTCCCACAAAAGAATAAGCTGGCATATATAAATTTAGCATTTCATTTGTAAATGGAAAAACTCTATCTCGAGTACCATAATCAAAAATAGATGGTTTATCAAACAAATCATTTAATATTGGATTATTAGCACTTCTACTTAATTTTTCTCTTTCTAAATATTCTTTTATTTGTTCATCAATATCTTCAGATTGAAACATTTCTCTTTTTGTTTGTTGACCATATTGATCATTTTCTATGTTTAAATTTTTACTTTTTAAAAATTGATTTTCATAAATTAATGAGATTGAATTATCTTCATTGATTGTAGCAAGAGATTCAATAATACAATCCATACCAAAAAAAGGAAAACTCCTTTTTGTATCACTATCTTCTACTAATACACTCGTGAAGTTATTAACCTCGCAAAGCTTTACAACTGCAGATACTTTTTCATATCCACAAAAACCAATTTTCCATTCATTATTTACTAATTGATACTCGTAATTTTTTTTGTAATATATTATTTTTATTTTTTTGCCTTGATATGATTTAATTTTTTTTAATAGTTGAACTGCTTGTTCGATATTCATATTTAATCACCCTTGTTTTCTATATAATTTTATCATAAAATCGGACTTCTTTAAATATTTCGTCATGTTTTTTGTTACAAGCCTTAAATCGTATTAAAATATTATTAAAAAGATATTTAGTTATTAATTTCTAATTAACGAGAAAAAGCTTGAAATAACTTAACCAAACGCTTCAAACAGATATTATTTCCCGTGTTTACTGGATTTTATTATGTATGACTCTAATTAATTTGAGGATATATTCACTTTCCTTAATTACTCCGATTATTTTTTATAATAAAATAAGATTAAAAACTAATAATGAACATAATTTAATTTAAAAAGCACCAAATTAATCGACACTTATTTATTTTAGAATTTGCCAACGTCCTGTTTTATCAGAACCAATTCTTTCAATTATTGAATTATCAATTAATATTTTAAAATCTCTTTTAACAGTCTTACATTAACACCAATTATATTAGCTGTAACTTCATATTGTTTCTTTAATCCTTCTTTAGTATACCTGACATATACATTATAGTTATCTCTATTTGTATTACCTATATAAGTTATTAAAGTATAACCAGGCGCGGATAATAGTTCCATACTATTACTAACTCTCTCCATAATACCTACAACTTTATATGTCTTAGTATTAGTATTTACTATATCTTCTTTAGTTTACAAATCATATGGATTATTCTGATTTAAACTATACCCTTCACTTACTCTTTCACCTATATTTAAAGAATACTATCTCCAATATTATATTCAACTCTTCCATTAGTTTTTAAATGTCTTGGTATAAGTATCTCCTCATCATTCTTAGGTAAATTACCACTTATCAAAACAATACCAGTATTCTTTAAAGATACATTATCCATTTCCATTACATAAACATATGGTTTAAACTCATTCTTACTATCTATCTTAGCATATCCTATATCTTTAGTAACATAATATGACTCAATATATCTATTATTTTTAAATTGATTTAAATCACTTTCTTTAACATCCATAAATGAATAATGATAATTTCCATTTGCCTCTTTTTCTAACTTAATAACACTTTCTCTAAAACTAACTACCATACTAGAAACAGATGTTAATAAAGCAACTGAAAGAATAATACCTATAATAGTTACAATACTTCTTTTCTTATTTAGAAGGAGATTTTTATATGTTAATTTATTTAATATTTTCATTATTATCTCTCTTCCTTTATATGTCCATCTTCTATTTCTATAATTCTATCAGTCATTTTAGCAATCTCAGGATTATGTGTTATCATTATTATAGTTTGATTATAATCTTTATTAGACTTTTTAATATTTACATTATTTCTTCACTAATCTTAGAATCTAAATTTTCAGTAGGTTCATCTGCGAGTACTATAGATGGTTTAGTTATAAGCGCTCTGGAAATTGAAACTCTTTGTTGTTGTCCACCAGATAATTCATTAGGTAAATGATTTTCTCTTCTACATTTAAAATAGGTATTAAATTATAGAATTGATATATAAGTCCTATTTGTCTTCTTCTAATAATTACTTTACCACTAGTAGGTCTATCTACTCTAGCCATTAAATTTAAAAGTGTTGATTTACCACTTCCCGAAGCACCTACTACTGCCACAAATTCTCATTTTTCTACATTAAAAGATACATTATCTAAAGCAATTACCTTAGTACTCTTTTCTCCATATATCTTAGTTAAATTCTCTACTCTTAATATTTCCATATTTTCCTCCTAACGAGTCCATTATACAAAATCTAAAGTGACTACTAAGTGACAAAAAGTCCAATAGTAATCTATTGAACTAATTATTCATTAAAATCTTTTATTTCTTCTTCAAAACAATCTTTATAAAAATACTCTACATATTTTTTATTACGATTTACAAAAGTATCTTTTATAGGTATTAAAGTATAATCTTTAAGTACGACATATTCATAAGTAAAAGTTAATACTTCATCATAATACTTACTTAACATAGTCATTTTTAAAGTTCCACTTGTCCTAGTATTATCTTTATAATAATCTACTACTTCATAAAAAGCTTTATCAGTCTTTATAATTCTATCATTATATACATTAAGAATCTTTTCACCTTCATAATTACCACTTATCTTCTCTTTAGTAAAAGGATAATCTTTCTTTTCAAGAATATCATACCAAGGAACACTTAATTTATATATAACATTATCTTTAATCATATGATTATTAAATACAAAATCGTAATCAAACTTAGTCTTATATACACCCATGGAATATGAATCATAGAATTTATCAAGTTTATAATTAGCCTTATTAAACATACCATAATTATCTTCTATTTTATTATCTGTATTTATATCATTTAACTTATATTCTATATCATCTTTAGTTATAAATGTTATATCAGCACCCATTGGTATTCCTATATTAAGAATTTCCAACTCACTAGGAATATCATACACTTTCTTATAACTTAATTCACCACTTTTTAATTTAGATGGATCGAATATATAAGCCTTATTGTTACTAATAAATGTATATTCATTAAAATGAGTATTTTCATTTAACACATCTCCACCTAAAAACTTCTTATAATCTGTTACTTCTTTACCACTATTTTTAGCTGCCTCTTCTATTAAACTAGAAGGTTTATTATTAAATAACAATACACCTAAAATTAACAAAATAAGTATTAAAACACCACCTATAATATACACATACTTTTTCTTCATAATTCACCATACCTTATATATAGATTTTAACAAATTAACCAAATATTATCAATTCTTTTTAACTAATAAAACATAACTTATACCTAAAAGAGAACAAAAAGTCTTTTCGTTAGAATTATAATTAGTATTAAGTAAACTCTCTATCCAATTACTATTAAAATCAGTAGAAATATAATTAATATTTTTATTATCTAACTTACTTAAACTTACTCTTCTAATCTTATCTTTAATCATCTCTTTTTTATCTATCTCATACACTTTAATTTTATCATTCACCATAAATCCCGATGTATCATACCCACTAGCAAGTATAAGATATTGTTTTAAACCAAGTCTAATTTCATTATATAAATGTATTTGATTAAACTTACTTCTTGCCAATACAGAAGGTGCTAATTGATTGTTTATTATCCAAAGTAAAGGATTATCTCCATTATAATTAGGATTAAAATAATTAATTCCACTCTTTAAACTATTACTAATATTAGTAATTTCCTCATCAGTTAAAAGTTCCTTAGCATACTTATCATTATATACTTTAATATTACTATTCATAGTATGATAATATCTAAGAAAACAAGTTATTAATGCTGTATTAATTTGCATATTTATCTACCTCCTAATATTTAATATCACACTTTATAGTATTCTACAAGTCTTGAAAAAAATGCCATTTTATGGTAATATAAAGATGTAATTAAAGAAAAAAAACTGCTATTTACTAGCAGTTCTTTTCTTTTGAATACACTTTTCTAATTCATCTATATCTTTAGATAAAACATTAAAACCTGAATTGATTACATTTGAATTAGTTAAATCAACATTAACTGTTTTTAATAAATCCAAAGAATACATAGAACTTCCTAAAGATAAGAATTTAATATATTCTTCTTTACTAATAGTCTTTTCATCAATCAATGAATTAACAATATTACTTGCAATTAAAAGTCCACTTGCATATTTATATGTATAGAAACTCCATCTATATAAATGTCCCAATCTAGTCCATTCATAACTAGCTTCATCATCTAAATTAACATAATTACCATAATATTTCTTAACCAAATCAAAATATTCTTTAGATAATAAATCAGAAGACAAATCTCTATTTAATTTAATATCATATAATTTCTTTTCATATTCAGTATACATGATTTGTTTATATACAGAAGTAAAATAATTTTCTATCTCTTTACTTAAATAGAATATCTTATCATCTATAGATTCAGCATTATTATATAAATATCTAATTAATAAAATTTCATTAACTATTGATGCTGTCTCTCCAACAAATATAGTACTATCCTCGTATAAATAAGGTACACTTCCTTTATATAAATAATAATTAACTATATGTCCTAATTCATGAATTAAATTCTTTAAATCATTATATGAACCTCTAAAGTTTAAAAAAGAATATGTATTCCAAGAAAAAGTAATAGATTGATGTTTATTTTCATCTAATGTTGCATCTATATGTCCATTTAATAAAGATTCTACTACACTTAAATACTTGTCACCTAAAGGCTTTAATGCATTCTTAATAATAACAATTGCTTCATCCAAAGTATACTTAGTTTTTAAATTGTTATCCAATGGAACATTTAAATCATATAAATGTATATCATTTATATCTAACATATCTCCTTTAATCTTAAAATATCTATGTATAAGAGATAAATTAGAATTAACAGATTTAATTAAAAAATCCAATATTCTAGCATCTATATTTTCAGTAAACAATACTTTATCTAAAGTATTATTAAATCTTTCTAAAGAAGCATTCTTAATTCTTAAGCCAATTAATTCATTCAAAATTTTACTAAATCCATCTAAATTATCTTTAAATGACTTATATATAGCAAAATAAGTCTCTTTTCTAGTTTCTCTATCTCTAGATGATAAATATTTTGATATATTAGAAGAATCTAATTCAATAACATTACCATCTATTATAATATTTCCATAATTACTATTTCTTAGTAAATCATTATATAAAGATATATTTTTATTAATTAAATTCATATTATCTTTTATTTCTTTATTAACATTATTATCTTGAATATGTTCTCTAAGTCTAAATAAATCATCCAAATAATGTTTATATTTTTCTAACTTAGCATCTTCTTTAATTAAATCATTTATCTTATTTTTACCATAATTAATGATAATATTATCAACTCTTTTCAAAGTTGCATTAACTTCATTACTAAAGTTCTCAGCATCTTCTTTTAATTTAACACACTCTTCACTTTTTATATTTTTATAATATTTAAGTGAACCATAAATTAAAATATTGTTTGTTTTTTCTTTAATATACCATTCTTTATCAAGTAACTCTAATAAAGTTAAACTATCTAATTCATTTATAAATGAACTCAATATATTTCTAACACAATCTATTTCTTTATAAAATTCATCATTATTAACAAATAAATCATCTAAATCCCATTCTAATTCCATAGCATTCCATCCTTAACTAACTCTTTTCTTTTTAGTAACTATATTATTACACATAACAAACACAAATGTAAAACCTAAAAGTATTATCATATTTATTATAACTGGCATTAAACTATTTAAATTTAACACTTGTATTTCTTTAAGTAAGTCATTGCTATTTATGAAATAATATGCTGGAAATATATGTCCTAATAAAAGTACTCCATCAGGTAACCATTCACTAGGTACAAAAGCTCCACATAAGAATGCTGATCCAAGTGCCAAAACATTTACAATACCATTTACTGCATCTTTACTTTTAATTAACGAACATATTAACAAAGATAATGACAAACAAGTAATAGTAAATACAAAAGTATTAAGTATATAAATAAGTCCTCTTGTAGTTAATAAAGGTTTACCTAAAAGTATAATTCCTAAAACCACATATAACACAAACACTATAAGAGAATAACCTAAACTAGATATAAATAATAACTTATTATGTTCTTTATAATCCATACTACTAATTATAATTCTTTTATTAATAGTAGTTTCCTTAAAACTAGTAAGTACTAAACATATAATAAACATAATAACTGCCATTATAGAATAACTAGCAAAACTAAAATATCTAGAGATATTACTTAACTCACTTTCATTAAGTTTAGATGTAACTTCTACTTTAGAATTATTCTTTAAAGTATTATTAATATTACTAATTAAATCTTCTTCATTATTAAATACACTCAAATAAGTATTTTGAACACTTAAGTACTGAGTAAGTTTTAACTCTTCTAGACTAGAATAATAATCTCCAGAACTTTTTATATTTAAAGTAATACTCTTACCATTTAAAGTATCAACTCTATAATTCTTAGGTATATAAATTATATAATTAGTTTCCCTATAAAACAAAGAATCATTCATTTCATCCTCAGTATTTACATCTTGAATAATATTAGCATTATCTTTTAAATAATCTATTAAATTCTTAGTAATTCCTTTATACTCATCTTCATTAACTATAATAATATCTGGTTTAGAACTAGTAAATTCTACTGTATTATTATTAGAACTCATATTAATACCACCAAATATAACTAACATTACTGTATAAAGTATAATAGTACCTTTATATTTATTAATAATCTTCCAAAAAGTCTTAAATACTGTCATATTGTTGCCTCCTTAATTTCTTAAGAGAAAATCTTAAAAGTACTATAGAAAATATTATTAAACTCATTATATTAAAGAAATATCTATTCATACCATTTAAATAATAAAGTGAATAAAATCCATCAGTAATCATATTCGCAGGATTAATTTTATTTATAATTGGTATATTCTTATCTATAACATATTTTAAGGTTACACCAGTCATACCAGCTAAAGTATTAAATAACATAGTAATACCTATTAGTATACCAGACTTTGCTCCTTCACTAGCCTTAACATTAACTCCAATAAATACTCCCATAGAAAGTCCTGCAAAAACACCTATTAATGAAAGCAAAATTATTAATGGCAAATTATCACCAAAATCCGCTTTAATTACAAATATACAATATACAAATAATATACATAAACCAATTAATTGAACAACATAACTAGCAAGCAAATTACTAAATAAAATAGTACTTCTCTTTAATGAACTAGTATTAACTCTTTTACCAACTTCACTCAAATTAGGTAAAGTTTTATTAACCATATAAAGTGATATTGTACCACCATAAAGTATAGTAAGCGCAATTAAAGTATAATATTCAATCATAGTATAACTTAAATTAGAATTAGAAATATCATTTAATTTAACATCACTAATAATTTTATCAGTAACTTTATTATATATATCTTTATAATCTATATTAGTATTACCACTTTTAAATTCTTCTTCTATCTCTTTATTAATTAATGTTTCATACATATTTTTATTAGTGTTAATTTCATCTACTACAGTCTTTATTATAGTTTCATTTATTCCATTTGAATTAACAGTAATATTAATAACATCATTAGATAACACTAAATACCCAGTTATTTCTTCATCACTAAGTAACTTCTTAGCATTTTCTAAAGTAGTATACTTAGTATTAAACATCTTATTTTCACCTGTACTCAACTGATTAAATGCTTCTTTATAAAACTGATTATCATTAAATTCTTGATTATCTATAATTGCAATATCAATAGTACTAAGAGTTTCTCCTTTTTCTATATTATTAAATGCCAATTTAAAGAAAGTACCTAATATTATTGGAAAGGCAAAAGTCCAAAATATTAAACTCTTATTTCTAAATATTATCTTTAAAGCATACTTAAAATTATGTAAAAACATTAGTCTCTTAATTCCTTTCCGGTTAGTTCCAAGAACACATCATTTAATGTAGGTCTTTCAGAAAATATTTTATTATATTTAACTTTATTATCCTTCAAATAATCTATTAAATTTCCAAGATTATTTTTGCCTTTTTTATACTTAATTAATAAAATATTATTTGTATAATTTACTTCATCAACAGTATTAAATTTCTCTATATCTTCTAGTATTTTACTATCTAAATTATTAACTTCAACTGTAATCTTCTCTTCTATATTAGTCATTTTCTTTAACTCATCACTAGTACCTTCAGCTATTATTTTACCTTTATCAAGTATTATAATTCTATCACAAAGTATTTCCACTTCTTCCATATAATGAGTAGTATAAAGTATACTAGCACCTTCTTCTCTAAGTTTTTCTATTCCATTTAATATACTATTTCTACTTTGTGGATCGACTGCAACTGTTGGTTCATCCAATATAATAAGTTTAGGTTTATGTACAATACCACACGCTATATTAAGTCTTCTTTTTAATCCACCAGATAATTGTTTAGGATAAAACTTTTTATAATTCTCTAAACTAACCAATTTAATTGCATCTTCAATATATCTTTCTCTAATAGTTTTATCTTTAATATATAAACCACAAAAATAATCTAAATTTTCATATACAGTTAATTCTTCAAAAACAGCAACTTCCTGAAATATAACACCTATCTTACTTTTAATATCATAAGCATCTGGAGTCATCTTCTTACCAAATATTTTAACAATACCTTTATCACACTTTAATAAAGATAAAATCGCATTAATAGTAGTAGACTTACCACTTCCATTTGGACCCAATAATCCTAAAATCTCTCCTTCTTTTACTTCAAAAGACAAATTATCAACTGCAACTAAATTTTTATATGACTTAGTTAAATCTTTAACTTCTATTACATTCATTTATCATTACCTTCTTTCTTATTTAAACAACTTAAAGCCTTAAATTCCATTGTTAACAAATTACTTACATCTTCATCACTAAAATACATATTATTACATGCAACCAATGTAGCAAGTCCATGAGTAAAAATCCACATTTCTACATGAAAATCCATAATATTTTTAACATTACTCTTCATTCTAATTAAATTAGATATCTCTTTAAATTCATCATCACTTTCTAGTAAAAAATCACTTGGTATATAGTTATTAAAAAACAAAGATTTAAACAAATTACTCTCTTCTTTAGCAAATCTTATATAATTAATACCCACTTGTTTATAAGAATCTTCCACACTCTTATCAAATATATAAGTAAAGAAATATTTCTTAATTTTATTATATAATTCTTTCTTTAACTCATCAGTATTTTTAAACTGATAATAAATAGGTCTAATAGATGAATTTAATTTTTTAGCAATAGTCCTATTACTTAGATTTTCTATACCATTAGTTCTAACTATTTCAAAAGCTATATCTAATATTTTTTCCTTAGTAATCTTAACACTCATAAAGCCTCCTAATAAAATTGTATCACGTGATACAATTATTGTAAAGTAAAAGAAGTATTTCTACTTCTAAATTACTTACTAGTTGAACCAAATCCTCCAACTCTTTCACCAGTTGCCTCATCATCATCTGTTATTAAATATTTTTGGAATATTGCTTGACCTACTACATCTCCTTTTTTAATTTCAACATCATGATCAAAAAAGTTATAATAAGCATACATAAAATGTCCATCATTATCAGGATTATTATAATAATCAGCATCTATAATTCCTATAGAATTTGCTAAAACTAAACCTTTCTTTCCTGGATTACTTGATCTATTAACTAATTTAATATATTCATCATTTTGGCAATATGCCTTAAGACCTGTCTTGACTAAAGTTGGTTTCATTCCAGGTTTAAATGCTGGTATTACAACATCTTCTATCGCTTCAACATCATAACCTGCTGAATATTTAGTTTTTCTAACAGGCATATTAACCCCTTTATCTTCAAATCCTTTTGCTACTTCAAAGCCCCTTAATCTCATCTACTATACTCCTTACTTTCATATAAAATTACTTCATTACTTTTTAACGATTTTTGAACATCAATTACTCTTTGATTACTTGAACCTCTCCATTCAAGAGTAAAATCATGTAAACTATCCACATATTGTCCATCAACTAAAACATCTAAATATTTCATAACTTCTTTATTTTTTAAATGTTTATCAAATAAGAATCCACTCCAAGCCCATAAACTTTTATTAGGATATCTTTCTTTAAAAGCTTTAGCTAGCTTTGTAGTACCTTCAATATTATTAGGGTGCATTGGTTCTCCTCCTAATATCGATAATCCTACAATATGCTCACTTTCACATAATTTCAACACTTTTTCTATTGTTTCATCTGTAAACTCTTCTCCTGCATCAAAATCCCATGTTTCCTTATTAAAACAATTTTCGCAGTGAAAAGCACACCCCTGCATGAATATACTGACCCTGATACCAGGGCCATTTGATATATCCATCTTTCTAATTCTATTGTATCTCATAATTATGCATCCTTATTATCTATATGTATTACTCTTTCTTTAATTTCTTGTGTTCTTCCCTTATTCCAGAAATTAGTTCCAATATATCCACAAGTTCTTCTAGCTACATTTAATTTATCATGATCTCTATTACCACATTCAGGACAATACCATTCCAAATTATCATCTAATAAGATTTCACCAGTGTATCCACAATTTTGACAATAGTCACTCTTAGTATTCATTTCTGCATACATTATATTTTCATACATAAATTTAATTACTTCCATAACAACATCCAAGTTATTAGTTAAATTTGGTGTTTCAATATAACTTACTGCACCACCTGGACTTAATTTTTGAAATTCACTTTCTAATTTTAATTTAGTAAATGCATCAATTTCTTCAAATACAGGTACATGATAACTATTAGTAATATAATCTCTATCAGTAATGCCTTTAACTACTCCAAATCTTTCTCTTAATGATTTAGCAAATTTATAAGTAACAGATTCAATAGGTGTACCATAAACACTATAATCTATCTTTTCTGCTTCTTTCCACTCTTTACATTTATCATTCATTCTTTGCATAACTTGAAGTCCAAATTCTTTTCCTTTACCATTATCAGTATGAGAATGTCCTGTCATATATTTAACACATTCATAAAGTCCAGCATAACCTAAACTAATTGTAGAATAACCATTATGTAATAAGTCATGTATACTAGCACCTTTAGGAAGTCTAGCTAATGCTCCATATTGCCATAAAATTGGTGCTACATCACTAGTTGCTTTTGATAATCTTTTATGTCTTGCTTGTAAAGCCTTATGACAAAGTTCTAGTCTTTCATCAAATATTTGCCAAAATGTATCCATATCTTTTTCACTTGATAAAGCTACATCAGGTAAATTAATAGTAACAACTCCTTGGTTAAATCTACCATAATATTTAGGTTTACCATTTTCATCAACATAAGGTGTTAAGAAACTTCTACATCCCATACAAGGATAACAATTTCCATTACCATTAGCATCTATCTTATATTCTTTCATAATCTTTTCAGAAATATAATCCGGTACCATTCTCTTAGCAGTACATTCAGCAGCCAATTTAGTTAAATAATAATATTTTCCTTTAGGATTAATATTGTCTTCTTCTAGTACATAAAGAAGTTTAGGAAATGCTGGTGTAATATATACACCCTTTTCATTCTTCATACCTAATATTCTTTGATGTAGTACTTCTTCAATAATCATTGCAAGTTCATCTTTATATTCTTTAGTTTCTCCTAAATACATGCATACACTTAAGAAAGGTGCTTGACCATTTGTAGTAGTCATTGAATTTATTTGATATTGGAATGTTTGTACTCCATCAGTTATTTCTTTCTTTAAATCTTCCTTAGCATATTTTTCACAATCTTCTTTACTAAATTTACGTTTTTTATATTTATCTAAGTATCTTTTGTAACTATCTCTAACAAAAGGTGCTAAATGAGTAAGTGTAATAGTTGCTCCACCATATTGACTAGATGTTACAGCTGTTATAATTTGTGTTGCAATAGTCATTGCTGTTAAAAATTTATGTGGTTTTTCTATCATTACTCCATTAATATTAGTACCATTTTGTAACATATCTTCCAGATTAATTAAATCACAGTTATGTAAAGCATTTTGTGCAAAATAATCAGCATCATGGAAATGTATAATTCCATCTTCATGTGCTTGTACTATATCTTCGCTTAATAAAAATCTCTTTGTAATATCAGTACTCGTAATACCTGCTAGGTAATCTCTTTGAGTAGTAACTACTTTAGCATTCTTATTTGAATTTTCAGTATTCCAGTATTCACTTTCACCATCAATTAATTCTTTAATAGCCAAGTCAGTTGTATTACTTCTTCTTACCAACTCTCTTGTATATCTATACGTAATATATTTTTTTGCTAGTTCATACTTACCAATAGACATCAATTTCATTTCAATGATATCTTGTATATCTTCAACTAAAATTCTTTTCTTTCCTAATTTTTCTATATGTTTAATAATATTTTTTATTTGGGTAGATGATGCTTGATCTTCTTCTTCCACCTCGCTGTTGGCTTTCATAATTGCATTTTCAACTTTTTCAGGACACCAGTCAACCATATGTCCATCTCTTTTTATTACTTTCATGTAACTCCTCCTACCTTTTCTAAATCTCATTATACACGATATATTTTATATTCAATGTTGCAATTGCAACTTTTTACATTATTTGATAAAATTATACTTAGAGGTGTAAAGATGGAAAATTTATTTAATGGAATTACAGGTAAAAACAAAGAAAAACTTTTATCATATTTAGAAACGTACACTATAAACTACAAGAAAAATATGACCATATTAGATAGTTTTAAAAGAGATAATATTATTTGTGTAATAACCGCCGGAAGCCTTATAATTACTAGGATTGACAGCAATGGTTCACGTACAATAATTGAAAAATTAGATGAAGGGAGTGTATTTGGTACAACCTATTCAGCAATAACAAATAATGAATACGAAATACGTACAACAGAAGATGTTTCTTTACTTATTTTTGATTTTGATAACATAATAAATTTTGATGAAAATAGATTATCATATTATACACAATTTTTAAAAAATTTAAATAAAATACTATTTGAAAAAATATCTAAAAACAATGACAGAATAGAAGTCCTAACTAATAAAAGTACAAGAGATAAACTACTTGCATACTTTAACATGGTTAGTAGAAAAAATGGTTCTAGAATAATTTATTTACCATTTAGTTATACAGACCTTGCCGATTATTTAGCTGTTAACAGATCTGCAATGACAAGAGAACTAAGCAATATGAAAGTTGAAGGCTTAATAGAAACTAAAGGTAGAAGAATTAAATTACTTTATTATTTTGAGTAAGTTTGACTTTTTGTACTTTATATGGTATGATTTAACTATCTAAGGGGGAAATCATTTATGAAAATCATGTCACTAACTAATTCTCAGTATAATAAACTTAAACAATATAATCCAGGAAAAGAAATACCAAATACAGAAGCAAAGTTATATCTAATTGGAAGTGAAAGAAGTAAAAAAGAAAGAAAATTATTTAAAGTTTACTACAATAATGAAGATATTTCTTTTAGCAAAAAACTTTACAATATCAATATTCTATTACAATATAGAGATATTTTAAATGGACAAGTACCTGAATTAATCACACTTGATGGTCTAGGAGTATTTGCTGGAAATGCTTTAGGTCCAATAATGCCATTCATAGAAAAGTCAACAAACTTAAGCACATTTTTAAAAGATAGTAAAAACACTTTAGAAGATAAAATAAATTATCTAACAGATGTTGGAATTATACTAGAAAAATTGAAAAGTATAAAAGATTTTCCTTATCATTTTTATTTAGGAGATATGCATGAAGCAAATTTTATTATAGATGGTAAAGGAAATTTAAGAGTTTGTGATTTAGACAGTGCATGTTTAACTAATGAAATATATTTTCCATCAAAATATTTATTTTTAAATCCAATTATATCTGAATTTCCAATGAAATATAAAGAAGATGAGAATGGCTATCAGATTCCATCAAGAAACACTGATTTGTACTGTTATATAATAATGTTTTTAAATACTATTTCAAAGACAAAGATGTACATGCTTACCATAGAACAATTTTATAACTACATAAACTACCTAGAAGATTTAGGTTTTCCTAAAGATTTATTAAATACAATCGAAAAAATTTATTGTAATGGAGACAATGAAACTATACTACCATACTTAGATAACATACCAATTAAAAATGCATATCAAGCCCATCATTTAGTTTATAAGCAAAGAACAGGTAAAGACTTATAGTCATACCTGTTCTTTTTTATTTGCTTTCTTCCTTCTTCTCTTTTTTATCAGAAGACTTGAATGAATAATGTTGTCTAACTTTTTCTTCTATCTCGTCTAACAATACTTTATTTTCTTTTAACATTGCTTTTACATTTTCTTTACCTTGTCCTATTTTTTCTCCTTTATAAGAATACCAAGCTCCACTCTTTTCAATAATATCTAAATTACTTGCAATATCAACAAGTTCTCCTTCATGACTTACACCTTGTCCATACATAATTTCAACTTCAGCAGTTTTAAATGGTGGAGCAACCTTATTTTTAACAACTTTAACTACTGTTTTATTACCAATAACTTCTGTTCCAACTTTAATTTGTTCAGCACGTCTTACATCAAGTCTAATAGATGAATAAAACTTAAGTGCTCTTCCACCAGGAGTAGTTTCAGGATTACCAAACATAACTCCAACTTTTTCTCTTAATTGATTAATAAATATACATATAGTATTAGTTTTATTAATAGCCCCAGATAATTTTCTTAATGCTTGACTCATAAGTCTAGCTTGTAATCCAACGTGTGAGTCTCCCATTTCTCCTTCAATTTCAGCTTGCGGTACTAATGCTGCCACTGAATCTATTACTATAATAGACATTGCTTCACTTCTAACAAGTGCTTCACATATTTCTAATGCTTGCTCACCAGTATCAGGTTGACTTAATAACAAATTATTAATATCAACACCTAAATTCTTAGCATAAACCGGATCCAAAGCATGTTCAGCATCAATAAAAGCAGCTCTTCCACCAGTTTTTTGAACTTCAGCTATAGCATGTAATGCGAATGTTGTTTTACCACTTGACTCTGGTCCATATATTTCAATTATTCTTCCTTTAGGATAACCTCCTACACCCAAAGCAATATCAAGTGCAAGACTTCCTGAAGATACAACATCTATATCTTTAACTCCATCTTCCCCTAATTTCATAATAGCACCTTTACCAAATTGTTTTTCAATATCTTGTAATACTTGTGCCAATGCCTTATCTTTTTCCTCTGTTTTTGTATTCTTTATCATTTTGTCCTCCTACTTACAATATAATTTTACAATTATTTTTTTATTTTGTCAACAATTTTTCGAACAAATGTATTCAAAAACATTTATTTATTATTATAGTCTTACAAGCAACGCTTGCACCTCAATTTTATTAAAGTATTTAAGTTATGTCAATAGTTAAACAAAAGAAAAAAAGGCTTAACGCCTTATATTAAACAATCCTTATAATTTAAATAATATTGTACACCACTTATTACAGATAAAACAGTTGCTAACATAATCAAAATATCAGCCAATCTAAATCCAATTAATTCAAATGGTAAATTATAAAATAACATCAATGTAACACCAGTCATCATACATATAGTTTTAATTTTACCAGCAATACTTGCTCCTACAGCACCTTTTTTATTGCCAGCAACCATTTTAATACAATCAACAATAGTATCTCTGCTAATAACTATAACTGGAATAATAACATTAATAAATCCTTGACTAGCTAAAATAATTAATACCCCATTAACTAATATCTTATCAGCAATCGCATCCATAACTTTACCTAAGTCAGTAACCATATTATATTTTCTAGCAATATGACCATCAATAAAATCAGTAACACTTGCAATTAAAAATAAAAAACCACATATAAAATATTTCAAATCAACTTGTACCTTTCCAGCAATAACAACAGTAGACATATTAATTCCTATTTTTTCTAATGGAAAAATTAATAACACTAATACTAAAATTGATAAAATAATTCTTGATACAGTAATTTTATTTGGTAAATTCATAAGTATCTACTCTCCTTAAATTGCATAAAGTCCTTCTATTACTCAATAATGAATTTAATATAATTAAAGTTACACTAACTAATATTATAGTAATAATTGTAAAAAAATAAACAGGCTTCATTTTAGCTTTTCTAGTTTTTTTTCTAGTATACGGTGAACTAATTTTTTTTCTAGTTTCTTTATCATTTTCTTTTTCTATTTCTTTTACTTTTTGTTCTATTTCTTCTACTGGAATTCTAGAAGTAAAGTCAAAGACAAAATCATTAAAATTCTCCATAACTTCTTCTTCATCAACATTTAAATAAATTGCATATTTTCTTACTAATTCTTTCAAAAAAAATATATCTTTAAAAGCATTTACATTACCATCTTCTAAGTTTTCTAATTGTGGAATAGTAATATTCATATCTTTTGCAGCTTCTTCTTCAGATAAACCTATTTCTTCTCTTTTATCTTTAAATATTTCTCCTATTTCCTTCACAGACATTCTCCTTTATTTTAATAAATATCTAATAAGCCATTTTCTGTACCCTTACGGGTGGTAAACATTTATCTAGTTAATAACTTCTTCACTCTTTTCATTTCATTTGTGAAGACTCCCCTACCAATTTTGGGTTTCTCGCTCATGGGGTTTACCTCGTTCCACTTCCCTTATTCCTAAAGGACATCGTCACTATGGCACTTTTATATCTAATCAAGAGAGTTCTTCTCTTTTTCGAAGCCGTTAGCATTTGCTACCTAGAGTTATTTTTTTCTCTAGCATGATCACTACATGCATCTCAGCAATGTGCGAGTATGGACTTTCCTCTACATAATTATATGCAGCGTTTACCTAAGATATTTATTCTTCTCCATAAACTATTTTTTCAAGTTCACTAAGCCTTCTTAAAATATCAAGATTAGTTTGACCACTCTTATTTTCAGCAACACTAAGAGTAGACCTTAAATTTCTAAGTTCGCTTTTTAATTTAGCATTTTCAGCTAAAATAGACTTTAATTCAGTTTCATACCTATTTATTAATTTATCATATTCGGTATAATCTCTAATAATAATATCCAAAAACTTATCAACTTCCTGAGGCCTATATCCTCTGGCATCAATTTTAAATTCTTTTTCTAGTATGTCATTAGTTGTCAAAAGGATTTTTTCATCTATCATACTTCTGCCCCTCTTCCATTTTAATTTTACAATTTTATAATACATTTGTCAATAAAATGTATTAAAAAGAAATTTAAGTGTTATCCTTAAATTTCCTCCTAGTTTCAATAATTGACAAAGTTAATTTATCAATTATTTCATCATAAATTTTATCTATTTCGTCTATTTATCTTCACCTCAAATATATAATATAACTTATATTAATAAAATTCATTAAAATCGACAAAACTAGATATTTATTTTAATAAATTTTCTAACCAAGTAGTATCTTCAGCATCAGCTTGTTTTATAAATATTTTATAAAGAACTTGATTCAATTCTTTATCATTTATTTTATTATATAAATCAGTTGTATCTATTAAAATATAATCTAAAGATTTATCTTTATAATAAATATCTAATGTAATATTTCCTTTTCCTAAATCTATATATGTTGTACTATTATAATTATTATATATTGGCAAAATATCTTTAAGAGTATACTTATAACTTACCTTATCATCACTTACAACAGGAGAATTACTCTTATTTAATAATAATTTAATATTAGATAATTCCATAAAAGTTTTATCATAATTAAAGTCAACAAAATCAGTTAATGGGACTAATGATTGGCTTTCTTCGTCGACTTTATAATATTGACTATCCTTGTTTATAAAAGTTATTGTTTCACCATGATACTTTTTAGAACCAACAATTATATTATCAGTTTTTTGAAATTCTAATGTTAATGCATCATCGTCCATAGTTAAAAATACATTTTCTTCATAACTATTTTGAGATATTTTAAGTATATTGTCAACTACTTCAATTTTATCTGAAGTAACTTGCTTATCATTGTCTCTATCATTATTTTTAGAACTAGTTAAACTTTCTATTTTTAAAATAATAAAAGCTAATACAAATACACCAACATAAATACCAATTTTAATTAACCTTTTTCTTTGTTCTTCTTTCTCTACATCATTCATTCAAATACTCTCCCAATTAATTTTTCTTTTCCATAACCGTTGGCAAAATCTATACTATTCATTTCTTTTTTACCACTAGGTTTTAATTTTTTTATTAATATACTTTTGTCACTACACTTAACTATAATACCATCTTTAGTCACTTTAGTTATTTCCCCAGATTTTCCAATAGTTGAATCATTTAATTCTGATACGCATATCTTTATGATATTTCCATCAAATATAGTGTAACTTACAGGATATGGATATAGACCTCTTATTTGGTTATGTACTTCTAAACTACTTTTACTAAAATCAAGTTTTTCTTCTTCACGACTTATATTATATGCATAAGTAACTTCATTTTCATCTTGCTTTATTCTTTTATTAGTGCCTTCAAATATACTAGGTAATGTTTTAATTAATAAATCTGCACCAATTACACTTAACTTATCATGAATAATTCCAACATTATCATTAATATTTATATCAATACTCTCTTGACTAATTATATCTCCAGTATCCATTCCCTTAGTCATATACATAATTGTAATACCAGTTTTCTTGTAACCATCTATTAAACATTTATGCAAAGGTGCTCCTCCTCTTAATTTAGGTAAAAGTGATGCATGAACATTAATACTTTTATACTTTGGAAATTCTAAAATACTTTCAGGTATAAATTGACCAAATGCACAAGTCACAATAATATCTACATCTGTATCAAAAATAATTTTATTATCTTCTTTAATATTATTTGGCTGAAACACAGTTATATTATTTTCTAAAGCAACCTTTTTTATAGGTGTATACATTACTTCTTGATGTCTTCCCACCATTTTATCAGGCTGAGTGACAACTAAAACAACATTAGTTTCTTCAATTAATTTTCTTAACACAGGTACTGCAAAATCAGGAGTACCCATAAATATTACTTTTTTATCTTTCATAACATTAACACCTTTCTTATGTATATTTTATCAAATATTAGATTAGATTTAAAGGATTTATATTAATATCAAGTTTAACCCTATCACTAGTATATAAATCATTTAACTCACTTAAAACACTCATTAAATTTTCTTCTTTTTTATACTTAATTAATATTTGAAAATAATAATTATTTTTTAATTTAAATATACTCGCAGTAGAAGGACCAAGTACGATAAAATTATCACTTAAATTTTTATCAAGATACTTTTTAACCTTATTACTTTCATCTCTAGCCATCTCATAATTATTACTAACTATTTTTATAGAAACCATATAATAATAAGGCGGATACTTTAATTCTTTTCTAATCTTCATTTCCTTTTTATAAAAATCAACATAATCTTGTTTTTTTAAACTATCAAAAACATAATTATCTTTATTATAAGTTTGTATTAAAACTTCTCCATCAAGTTCATACCTACCACATCTTCCAGAAGTTTGCATTAATAATTCAAAAGTTCTCTCTCCACTTCTAAAATCAGGAATATTAAGTGATGCATCAGCATTAATTACTCCAACTAAACTAACATCTCTAAAATTAAGCCCTTTAGATATCATCTGTGTACCTATCAAAATATCATATTCATGATTTTTAAAGCTTTCTATAATTTTCTGATGAGACCCTTTTCTATAAGTAGTATCTAAATCCATTCTTATTACTTTAGAATTTGGAAACATCTCTTTAACTATACTTTCTAATTTTTCAGTGCCCATACCTAAATCTTTTACTGCTTCTTCTTTGCAACTAGGACATACTTTGCTCATTGTAGTAGTATATCCACAATAATGACATCTTAAATTATTAGATGTCTTGTGATAAATTAATGATATATCACAATTAGGACACTTCCAAACATATCCACACGAAGAGCAACTCATAAATGTTGAATAACCTCTTCTATTTAATAATAATATTACTTGTTCATGTTTATTTAATCTGTCATTTATTTTTTCTTTGAGTTCACTACTAATAGTAAAATTTCTTTTTTTAACTTCCTCGTTCATATCAATAGTTTTAATAAAAGGTAATTTATTACTAACTCTTTCAGTTAATTTAACTAATTTAAATACTCCCTTTTCTCCTCTAGCAAACTGTTCTAATAAAGGTGTAGCACTTCCCATAAGTACCAGAGAATTGTTGTATTCAGCTCTTTTAAAAGCAACATCTATAGCATTATACTTTGGATTAACATCTTGCTTAAACGATGGACTTCCACACTCATCTATAATAATTAAACCTATATTTTTAATAGGTGCAAAAACTGCACTTCTAGCACCCACTACTATATTTACTTCTCCTCTTACTATTCTTCTATACTCATCATATTTTTCACCTTCAGATAAAGCACTATGTAATACTGCAACGCTACTTCCAAACTCACTCTTAAATCTACTAACTATCTGTGGAGTCAAACTAATCTCAGGAACAAGCATAATAATACTTTTATTATCTTCTAAATATGATTTAATTAAATTAATATATATTTCAGTCTTACCACTTCCAGTAACACCATATAATAAAACTTTATTATTTGTACTATTTTTAATTTCATTCAAGCATTCTTTCTGTGATTCAGTCAAAATAATATCTTCTTTTTTACTCTCTATATAATCAACTTTTCTTAACTCTTCAACTTCTTTAACTAAAACAATATTACTTTCTATAAGTTCTCTTAAAGATGTTGAATTAATTTCTTTTCTTTCTATTTCTTTCTTTTCTCTTAATAACTTAACAATCTCAACTTGTCGTTTTTTTCTTTTATTGCTTTCAATAAACTTATCTATATCAACTTCATTATTTAAATAAACTAAACTTTTAGTTTTTAATCCAATATTGGTTTTATTTGATGCTTTTAATGCTTTAGGAAACATTGATTGATAAGCACTAATTAATGTAGATAAAGTTGTTTCTTTAACATATTTACCTAATTTAATTAATTCTTCATTTAAACAAAAATCTTTTTCTACAATATCTATAATATATTTATATTCTAAATCATCTTCTTTTTCTTTTTTGAATCCCATTACAAAGCCTTCAACTTCTTTTACCCCAAAAGGCACTAAAACTTTTTGACCAACTTTAATTTCATTTACTAAACTATTAGGCACTAAATAATCAAAAGTCTTATCTAATGATTTAACACTATATTCAATTAATACACTTGCTATCATATATATGGATTATAAAGAAGTTCATGTTCTAAAGTTGTACTAATTCCATGTCCGGGATATAATTTCGTATCTTTATCAAATTTTTTAAGTTCATTTAAACTATAGTACATTTCTTCTTCACTACCTCCTTCTAAATCCATCCTACCAATGCTTTCATAAAACACAAAATCTCCCACAAATAAATCTTTAGTTTTTTCAAAATAAAAACTAACACTATCCATAGAATGTCCTTTACTAGGAATAACCTTAAATTTTAATCCTATTTCTTTAAAACTTCCTATAGTAGTATAATCATATACTTTAATTTTATATTTTTCTTTTAAATACTCAAGTGAACCAATATGATCATAATGATAATGTGTTATAAATATCGCACATATTTTAAGCTTATTTTTATCTAAATATTCTTGTATCTTAATAGTATCTTCTGCTGGGTCAACAACTATAACTTCATTATTGTTGATTATAAAATAAGTATTATTATCTAATGGATTTAATATTAATTTATCTATCTTCATAATTAAAACATTTCCAAAAGGCTATCTAATCTATCAATAACCTTAAATCCTTTACTATTTAATTTAGTAGAAAATCTAACAGGTATTCCACCTTCACTTTCCCACTCTCTCAAATTTCCAGCATAATCATCTACAAGTATCGCACCTTCAGTATGAACCATTTTAGTTTTAGAAATATCTTTAGGACATATAATAACTGTAATATCTTTAAAATGTTTTCTAATATACTTAACTTTATCACTGCCTTCTTTAATACTATTACAATGAGTTAAAATACTCACTTCAAATTTGTTAGAATCAATTATTCTTTGAATACAATTAATACTATCATTAATAATATATTTATCTTTTAATATACATTTAAAATTAAAATTTTTATAAAATTCTGTATCATTCACATCATATTCTTGTCTTCTTGCTTCTTCATATAAGATAGTCATAGTATCAAGTATTACTCCATCAAAATCAATAAATAATCTTTTCATATAGTTTCCTCCTAAGCATATCTAAATTATACCAACCGATAATTTGTTTGTCAATACAATTTTATAATTATTAAAAACAAATAATTATGCTCATAAAATAATTATAAATTATTTTTTTATTTTCAGTCTAATCACTATTCAAACTAATCACTAAGATAATAAAATTATCTTTAAAAGTATATGTAAACAACACAAAAATATTAAAAATATAAAATAACATTGAAAAAATTTACTTATAATTAATTAACATTATTAGCAAAAAAACAAAATTAAAAGATTATAATATAATATTACAAAATAATAATAAATATTATAATTCTAAATTATATATAGTAAACTATTAAGTTTATAATTTTAAAAAAATTTTAACCCTTGCAACTATTAGTATAATCAATTTCATATGGTTCCTCAGCCGTACCATTACCAGATTTAACTATTGCACATGAAGATATAGATATAACAGGTCTTACAGCTATAGTATTAATAAATGAGCCATTTCCTCCAATAGTTCCCTTATTATTTGCTCTTAAAATATCTGCCATTGTAGTATATAGTCCCCAAGGGCTCATTGTCCACCAAAATAGTGTATTAGTAATTGAAAGATTATTCCTATTAACTGTGAAATAAGCTCCTTCAGCTGCAATTTCAAGATATCCCCCAGCAAAATTTAATTCATCCGCAGTTACTAATGCTATAGGATATTTTAATTTTGCACTTGTATTATTATAACTAAATGAATCACTTTTATTTTCGCATTTTAAAGTAGATGAGCCTTGTTCAATTCTAGAGTATGTATTAAAATGATAAGTTCCTTCTAAAGCGTAAGTACTAGCATTTCTATCATTACAATATATTGCATCTTTACTTATATATTTATCATAATCAGTAAGTAAATTATTTTGATACCATTTGTCAATTACAGTTTTTATTGTACTATCATTTTCATTTGTTCTATTACTTTCTAAAGATCCACTTGTTCCATACATATAACCTACATACAATGGATCTTTAGTTGAATTACTAAATACTGAGGTTCCTATATAGCCTTCTGTTGTATCTGGACTCGTTCCAGAATATAATAGTCTTACACTCCCATCTTCATTTGTTCTTATTATTCTCCAGTACATATCGTCTCCAGATTCCCATAATTTCTTGCTTGAAGTATCATCTGTTGTATACTTTCCAAACTTAACCCAATTATCTATTGTATTACCTGAATAATAATATACTTCACTTCCATCTTCTGTTTTATTTGTTTTATATATTGTTCCTGTTGTTGTTTCTGTATTGGTTACTTTAAAATTAGTTCTTTCACTTATTGTTTTATTCTGTTCTAATATTTTTGTTATAAATGTTGGTTCTGTCCCTTTTGATATATAAATACTACCTGATACTTCTTTTTCCATATCATCTGATTGGTCATAACTTGAATCATTTAAATACTTTATCTCTATAGTATAATCCTGTGTTACTCCTGATGGAATAGTTATATTATATGCTAGTCCTATATCTAAAGCTATTGATGATTTTGGTATATCTTCAAAATCATTCATACTGTATCCTCCATTATTTGATGTATTAGTTATTTTATATACTAAATAACCTTTTGTTACAAATGTATTTATTAAATCTTTTATTATTATATTATATTTAAACTCTGTATCTGTTTCGTTTTTAACACTAAATGTCTTTATTTCATCATAATTACCTGGTTCTAAAGCATTTCCTTCAAATGTACTATCTCCATTATTAAATATTATTTGTAAGTTAGTTGATTCCACATTTATTACTTTTTTATTTCCAAATACTTGAAATTTAAAGTATGCTAGTGTAGTTCCAATTATTAAAATTATTGTTGTAATTATTCCAAACAAAGCATATTTTCTTTCCTTCATCTTTTGCCTCCATTTTTTAGAGCACTAAAAAACTCATAGACTGATGCCTATGAATTTAATATAACGAAAAAACTATGAGAGGCATTATTTTTAACCCCCCCCGAAATTCGTACCAAGTTTGGTACCTAATTCGAAGAAAATTATTTCTCTCATAGTTCAATTACTCCTTCATATCTTATGTATCAATTTTATCAAATTATTCAAACAACTTCAATTATTTTTATCACTTTTCACATATTCATAAAACCCAATCCCAGTACTTTCACCTAACTTGCCTTCATCAATATATTGTTTCAACAACTTAGCCATTCCCTTAAAATTATAAGGTGCTAAAAAGGAAGGCGTTTTAACATACATATTAACTATTTCATATGCAGTCTTAAGTCCAACAGTATCTAATATTCTAAAAGGTCCTTTAGGTGAACCAGTACCTTTAGTCCAAGCTTCATCAATACTTTTAAAATCACTTACTCCATTGACATATAAATCCAAGGCTGAAAACAAAAGTGGAATTAACATAGAATTAAGTAAGTACCCACTTTTCTCTTTAAGTAAAGGAAGCGGTATCATTCTAATTTCCTTAGAAAATTCTATTACTTTATTAAAACTATCATCACTAGTTTTATCATGTTTCATAACTTCCACTATATTATTTTTCCAAATAGTATTCGCAAAATGTAAACTTAAAAACTTATCACTTCTTCCAGTATAGTTTCTTAATTTACTTGGCAATATAGTAGAAGAATTAGTAACTAAAATAGTCTTCTCGTCTAATAACTTACTCATTTTAATAAATAAATCTTTCTTAGTATTAATATCTTCTGTCATAGATTCTATAACTAAATCAGCATCTTTTAAAGCTTCTTTCATATCTAATTCTATTCTAATATTAACAAAAGCATCTTCTACTTTCTTTAAACATTCTTCTTTATTAAAATTATCTACATCACTTATACCATTACACCAATTATTTATAGATTTATCCATTTCTTCAATAGCTTCTATATAACAAGATTTAATATGTTCTAATTTAGGTGTAGTTCTATCTATACTTTCTTTACTTCTTAACCAAATAGTAACTTTCTTTCCAGAGTATGCACTTTGAAAAGCTATTTGACTACCTAAAACTCCACCGCCTATAATAGTTATATTATTCATAATACCTCCTATAATTCTATTAATTCATATTGAATACTTCCAACACCCAATTCTTGAGCACTATCTATCATATGAACACCATTTCTAGATTCAATTCTTTCTACTAAATGATCTCTTCCTGGATCATTACTATTATATACTAAATCAATACAAGCTTTATCTAGAGCTACAGGATCAACACTAGCAAGTATTCCAATATCTTTCATACAAGGATCTTCTGCTACTGCACAGCAATCACAATCAACACTCATATTACACATTATATTTATATAAGCAATATTATCTTTAAATAAATTAGTTATACTAGAAGCAGCATCAGCCATTGATTCCAAAAACTTATCTTGTTCTACATGAAACATATCTTCATAACTACCATTTTCTTTTCCTGCACAATGAATATATCTCTTACCATAACTTGATGCACATCCGATTGAAAGTTGCTTTAAAGCCCCTCCAAATCCTCCCATAGGATGTCCTTTAAAATGTGATAAAACTAACATAGAATCATAATTCTTAATATGACTTCCTACATAATTCTTTTTAATTACCTTACCATTAGGAATATCTAAACAAATATCTCCTTCACTATCCATAATGTCAACATTAAAGTATTTACTCCAACCATGTTTATCCATTAATTCCTTATGTTTATCTGTAGTATTTCTAGCACCTTCATAAGCAGTATTACACTCGACTACAGTACCATTAACTTTCTCTATAATTGGTACTAAAAATTCTGGTCTCAAATAATTTTGATTACCGTCTTCTCCAGAATGAACTTTAACAGCTACATTTCCCTTTAATTCTTTATTTAATTCTTCATAGATTCTTACTACATTCTCTTTAGTAATATTCTTAATAAAATAAACTTTGCTTATCTTTATCATCTCCTACATATATTATAACAAAAATGAAGAATATTATCTACTCTTCACTTCACTCGATATACCTTTCCCAGTATTCGGATATACAAAATTAGATATAAATAAATCAACCAGGAATACACTTATTAATATTGTACACAATACTTTCTTAAACTTATCATTTATTTTTTTATAGAAATTATCTAATATAGGCGCAAAGATATATGTAAATCCAACTCCACCCAATCCAAATACAATAAGTCCTTCTAAACATACTCTTCCTTTAATATTTATAAAATACCCACTATAATTCCAATATCTCATATGTATAAATGTTTCAAGTACCCATCCAAAAAAGTATTCTACTATACCACATAATATAAAAGATGCCACAAAAAGTTTAAAAGGATTATTATAATATTTCTTTAATAACAAAAGTATTAACACACCACCTATTCCATAAATAGGTATCCAAGGTCCATGCATCGTACCACGATTAACAAATACTCCATCATTTATCAAATGTAAACCAACTTCCCATATCCAACCTACAAAACTAAATGTAAAGAAGAATAATATATAACTTATTAAAGAATATTCTTTTCTTTCACCAACTTTAATAGTAAACTTACTCCACACATCAGGATAAACACTAAGATTATCTTTATTTTCATAAAGTAACTTATCATTTAATAATTCATTCTTATAATCTTTTCTTAATCTATTAAATACTTCTAAATATATACTTTCTCTATAAACATTAGTATAAAATATATTTAATAAATCAAAAGTCACTACACTAAGTAATCTCCATAATAATATAGATATATCCAACTTAAACATATCCCACTTATACCCATAAGTCATATCTTTACTAATTCTAAAAGCATCTTTTAACTTAATATTAGGATTTTCAGCTAAAATATACTCTATCATCATATACTCGTATTTCTTTATAAAATATCCAACTATTGTTAAACTCCATATTGTCAAATAAATATCTCTAACAAATAATATCCAAGATATACTAAACATCTTCTTTTTCTTATATGGATAAACAACTCTCTCCATTTTAGTCTTATTATAAGTATTCTCTTCTAAAAAATATCTTTTCTTACCCACTACTAAAGGTTTTAATATAAAATTCTTAATAAAATATAAAACAATTGTAGATAAAAATATAATAACTGCAGAAGATAATCTACCACCAAGTATCTTATTTACACCATTTAATAATGTAAATATAAGACTCTTTGTTTCAGTTAATTCATTAATAAAAAGAGAAAGTACACCCTTAGTATATCTTTTAGATATTTCTTCTTCTATTTTCTTTTCTTTATTAGTTTTATCTAGAAGTTCATCTAAAATCTCAGTATTAGTTTTAATATCATACTTATTAATTAAATCTAAATTTGTTTTATTAGTTAAATCTACATCTAATATATTAGTATAAGTAACTTTACCATATACTAGTAATGAACATAAAAACACAATTAATACTTTCTTAAAATAATTTCTTTTTACATTCTTTCTTGCTTCTTTTTTAATACTCTTTATATCCATACTACCACCACTAAGAATATTATATAGAAAAAGTAGAACTTAATCAATTTTAAATTCTACTGAAAAATATTTATGACTTTCACAAAATTCACCAACACATACATCTTTTACTATTCTATAGTATCCCTTATCTAATGGTCCATATAATTCTTTCCAATTCATATGAAATACTAATTTATTATTTCTATCAACAAAGTATGCTGGCTCATTAAATGCACAATTATCACATATTATTTCCAATGGTTTCCACTCATCATTTTCTTTTTTATCTATTCTATAATATAAACCAAATCCATTTTTATCTTTATTTAAATCAGTTATTATTACACTAGCGCCCTCTTTTGTTAAAGTGCCCTCCATTATCTCCATACTAACATTATCTACTTCATTTAACTCTCCATTACTTTCATATTTTTCATTAACAATAATATCTTCATTTATATCTTCTTCTGCTAATTTAATATCTATAATAGTTGCATATTCAAATAAATTAGATATTGTATCTTCAAACTCATCAAAAGCCAAAAACGAAAACTCATAAGTCTTACCAACAACTAAATTATTAGTAATATTAAGTAAAACATAATCTGACTCTCCATCACTTTGAACTAAATGTACTTTGCTAAATTCTTTATCATCGCTTATAGAAGCACTACTTACATAATATGTTCTTTTAAAACTCTTATCTTTATTTTCACTTCGTCCACAATATTTACCATTTAAATTATTAATCATATCATCTAATCCAATATAAACATCTTTATTATCATCTAAAGTTTTACATATCGCTATTTGATATCTTTCATTTCCATATATAGTAGTCCCACCATCATAAAGAAATTCACTAGTAGTATTCCCTAAATTTACTTGACTATCTAAATATTCATTAATTTTAGTTAAACTCGTTTGTCCATGTTTCAAACTAGATTCTAATTCATAACACTTTCCATTTATATCACACAGACTAACTCCAGTAATACCATAGTAGTAATAATCTCTATTATCATAAGTAAACTTCTTAATAGTTTTAAAACCTTTATCAGGATCATCTGCATCTAATATAATACTATAAATATCTATCTTAGGATAAATACTCTTATAACTCCAAAAGATTAATGTAAACACAAACACTATAGATATTCCTAATACATAAATAAACCTTCTTTTATTATTTTTATTATTCTTTAACACTTTAATCAAAGATTCATTATTCTTACTTATAACTTTATCTTTAGAAATATCTTCTCCATTTATTAGTTCATTAACTGTAATATCTAATACCTCACAAATATTATTAAATAAACTTACATCAGGTATTCTTCTACCATTTTCCCAATTAGATATTGCACGATCAGTAACTCCAATAATCTTAGCCATCTCTACCTGAGTTAATCCTTTTTCTTTTCTCTTTTTAGATAAATATTTACCAATTTTTGTCTGATTCATTATCTCACCCTTCCATAATAATTATAAAAACTATTAAAGAAAAAGTATACAAACTAAGTGTGGAGTTTTAGTTTAATATACTTCATCTATTATAAAATCAACAAATTTATTTCTTTTATGTATTAAATAACCTTTAGTATTCTTTTTATATTTATTATATACTGAATATCTTACACTAAAATGTTTTACCTGATTATGGTATTCAAAATACAATAAATAATTTTCATGCATTACATTATTACTATCTATAATACTCTCTATCTTTTTATTAACCAACCTAGCTTCAACTTTTTCTTCAGGTGCTTTCATATCTAATATATGATTTCCTATAACAAAAGCAAAACAAATAATAACTATAATTAAAAATATTTGCATTTATTCCTCGATTGTCATTAAATAGAAGAAACCATTTTCATCATAATCAACAATTACTTCATACTTTTTATTTTCATCAATACTTTTTTTCATATTTATTATTTCAGTTGAATCACTAGTTTTAATATCATTATAAACAACTGTTATAATGTGACTTTTATTAGTCTTATTACTATCAACTATATCATCCAAATAATCTTTAACCCAATCCCCACTTTTAGTACCATTATAATTTAGAAAGTTATTATTAAAATTTCTCACTTCAGTTTCAGAATAGTTATGTACTTTATCTTTTTTATCACTAAAATCTCTGCTTATTTTAACCACATTATAAGCTACAACTACAATAAATAAAATAGCTAAAATAATCATAAATATAGTAGTAAATTTAGTAGCCTTTGACATATAACTACTATTCATAAATTCCTTAGCTCTTTCCATTTGTTCTTGTTGTTGCTTTTGTTGTTTCTCTTCTTGAGCATCTAAGACACCTTTAGTATAATTATAGCCTTCACTATAAGAAGTATCTACACTAAAAGTAGTATGACAATACTTACATGTCACAGTTTCAGTCTTTTCAGGAACACTTATCTTAGCTCCACAATTCTTACATTTTAACTCATTTAGTTTCACTTATACCACCTAGATTAATCCTCGATTGTCATTAAATAGAAGAAACCATTTTCATCATAATCAACAATTACTTCATACTTTTTATTTTCATCAATACTTTTTTTCATATTTATTATTTCAGTTGAATCACTAGTTTTAATATCATTATAAGCAACTGTTATAATGTGACTTTTATTAGTCTTATTACTATCAACTATATCATCCAAATAATCTTTAACCCAAAATCCACTTTTAGTACCATTATAATTTAAAAATCCATTATTAAATTTAGTTACTTCCCATTCTTTATCCCATTCTTCATCACTCTTATCATAATCGCTTATATTTTTAAACATTGTATACCCAATAAAACCAAATATTGCAATTACTAAGATAATAATGAAAACTGCAAAAATTTTAGATACAATTACACCAGGATTTTTTTTCATAAACTCTCTAGCTCTTTCTATTTGTTCTTGTTGTTTTTCATCCTGTGCATCCAAGACACCTTTAGTATAATTATAACCCTCACTATAAGAAGTATCTACACTAAAAGTAGTATGACAATACTTACATGTCACAGTTTCAGTCTTTTCAGGAACGCTCAACTTAGCTCCACAATTCTTACATTTCAACTCATTTAATTTCACACATATCACCTGACAACATATTACCATATTTTATTAGAAAATAAAAGTAGAGATTTTAGTGATAAAAAAGATAAAGTACATAACTATTCTGAAACTGAAGTAAGAAATTTTAATAATTTTATAAGACCAGTATCTAATATTTATTAAGTGTCAATGGGCCTATTAAAGGAGAACAAAATACTTCTCTATGTTTAACAGGTGCTTTTAATAATTCAGGAACTCTTTTATCAGCCATTTCTTGATTCTCTATAGAAACACTAATATGTACATGTTTCCAACCATCGCCCCAATCATCTGGAACACAATATTTAATTTTTTCAAGTGTAGTCTTACCCCCTTGTAATAAATAATAGTTGTATCTCTATCATATCTTTCATCTATTTTATATATAAAACAATTTTTACACCCTTGACTCACTTTTTAATTAATATTTATCTCTACATAAAAAGTAGACCTTAATCTACTTATTTACTTTTCAATATAACCACTTATACCTTTAGTATACATATCATCAGTTACTGATTTATATCTTTCACCATCATAATCATCAGTAAATCCATTATATGCTTTATAAACTTCATTTGTTTCAGTATCATACACTCTTTCATAACCTAAAGTAGCATCACTTTGTTTTTGACTCATTATATCAAAACTAGCATTTCTCTTTTCCCAAGAATCCATTATACCATCACTAATTTGATTACATATATTTCTAACATTTTGGAAATTCTTCATAACTGCATCTTGTTGACTATAAAATCCATTTATAAATGTATCACTAAACTCTAATGAACTAGCTATTGTATTTAAAGTATCTTGCCAATTTATAAGTTCATCTTTAGGTGCTGTAAAAAACATCGCTTCATATACATTTAAATAATAAATATCAATTTGTTTACCTGACATAATATATTCATTTACATAATATGGTCCAACATCATATACATATGCAGTAAAAATTCCTTCTCCAGATTTTCCAGTATCATCAGTAAAAGTCGCTCTCAAAATGTCCCCACCAATCAATCCTTTACCTAAATTCTCTACAACAGTAAAATCATTTAAAATTGGAAAAGTAAATTCACTTGTATTATTTAAAGGTCCTAAATCATTAAATATCTTATAAAAACCTTCTGTATCTTTAGTAGCTATTACACTAGTCTTAGCAAACATACTATCAGGATAATATCTTTGTTGAAATGCTTTAGCCTCTTCTGATTTATTATACCCTTCTGTTTTCATATTAAAGAAGAATTGATAAGTAGGATTTTCAGGATTATAAGCTTTTAAAGTATAATGAATATAATCACCTAAAGTAACTACTTTCCAGCCTTCAGGTACTTTTAACTTAACCAAACCATTATCATAATCAGTAAGTTTAACAGCTTTTGTTTCTACATCTCTAATTTTGACTTTAGTACCACCACACCCAGTTAACATTAAAGCCATAACCCCACACATAATAAACAATAACATTTTCTTTTTCATAATGTCCTCCTATACCTATATATATTATATCATTAATACCAGAGTTTTGTTATAATTTATCAAATAGTATAAACTTTTCTTTCATACTTATTTTTTTAACAACATAACCATAATCATTTAATTCTTTTTTATTATCTTTTAAATATTTCCATAAAGGTTCATACTTATTCATTATTAATTTCCTTATCTATCCAATCTAAATAAGATTCATTGATACTTGTAATAGGATATGTAGCAAACTCAAAACATTCATAACTATGTATAGACTTAACAACATCACGTATTTCATCAACTTTTGACATAATTGTTAAAAGTTCTAATAAATATTCTTTTTTATTTTTCACTTCGCCTCTCGATACATAACTACTTTCACTTTCTAAAACATGACAACTAGCCACTAATCTTTTAGCTAATAATTCATTTTTAGTTTTATCTACTTCATCTTTATTATCATAAGCTATTTCTACAACACAATATTTACTCATTTTATATTTCTCCTTGACTTAATCTATTATACAACATTTTTAAATATTATTTTATTTTTTTCTAACTTTTCTAGATTATTAATCATTTATAAATTCCACATAATTATCAAAATACCTAATGCTATTATCTATATTTATTTTAATCATATGTTTTTCAATTAATCTCTCTATTAAATAAACCCACATATTATCATGTAAATAAACTTTTTGCATTAACTTGCCTACTAAACTACTTATCTTAACCTTACCCATTATTTTCAAAGTATCTAAAATAAAATTATCATAAAAGTCAAATGACACAGATTTTATATCATTATTATCAATTACTCTTAAATCCGTATTTTTATTAATTAGATCATTCCAAATCTTAACATTATCATTTATCTCTTTAACTGATAATTTATGTTCAAGTTTAGATAACAACCTTAATTCTTCTTCATTCATTACACTTGGAGATGGATAATTCTCATCATATTCATCACAATAAAGAACATATAAATCATATTCATATTTTTTTACTACGCTAGAAATATAAAGCATAATCAAATATGAATAAATATCTTTTTTACCAGTCCATACTCTTATTTTATTTTTATTAACAATATTCTTAATAATTGTATCATATTCTTCTTTAAAGTAAACATTATTTTTTTCATAATATAATTCTTCAGGTATTCTTATATTAAATTTCTCTATATCAGACAAATCTCCTACATTAAATTTAACATTAAACATCAAAATATTACTATTTAATTGACTATTTTTTAAAGTATTATAACAAGAATTACCAAATACAACATCTAGTGTATCCATTTCTACACATCCTTTCAATTATTTTTATAATTAAGTATTACTACACTTTCAATATGCTTAGTACAAGGAAACATATCAAATAATGTAATACTTTTTATCTCGTAAATATCACTCATTAACTTTAAATCTCTTGCTAGTGTAATTGGATCGCATGACATATATATAACTTTCTTAGGTTTCTTTTCTTTAATAACACTTATAGTATACTTATCCATTCCACTTCTAGGTGGATCCGTTATAATTGTAGTAATATTCTCTTTAATCAAATCAATTTTATCCTCTACTTTACCACATAAAAACTCAATATTACTAACTTTATTTAAAATAATATTATCTAACGCATTCTTATAAGAAAACTCATTTACTTCTATTCCATAAACATATTTTGCCTTAGTGCTTGCCATTATTGATAAAGTTCCTACTCCAGAATATAAATCAAGTACTACATCTTCTTCATTTATAAATTTAATAATATGCTCAAAAACTTTACTAGTTATATAATTATTAACTTGAAAAAAAGAATTAATATCTATTTGATACTTTAAATTATTAATATTCATTATTATTGTTTTATCACTACTAGATATAACCTCACCATTATCATTACTTCTAATAACAATATCTTCATTTACATTATTATTTTGTAAATAATTGTTAATAAAAGGACTTGCTAATTTACACTCATCTATATCTATTACTTCACTGCTATTTCTTTTAACATATCCTGGTTTATCAAATCCCTTATGTAAAGTAATTTTATTTCTATAATTTTCTCTCTTATCACTCTTTACAATCTCAGGTTCAATATTTACACCAGCATATTTTTCTAAAATATTTTTTACTTTTTCCTTCTTAAACTCAATTTCATCTTCATAAGACATATGCATTAAATCACATCCACCACACACATCATAATAAGGACAAATCGGTTCAATTCTTTCAGGAGAAATAGTTAAATATTTAATTACCTTAGCTTCATTATATTTTTTATGATCTTTAGTTATTTCAATAAGAACAGTTTCTCCTTCTAAAGCATTACTTACAAATGTAACTTTACCACCTACTCTAGCTATACCTTCTCCTTCATGATTTAAACCAGTTATAGTAACTTTCATCATTAACATCCCCTTAAATATATAAACTAATTCTATCAAAAAAACTTTCCATTGTCTATTACTTCGTTTTCAAAAGTATAATTAGATAATTGTTGATAATAATAAAAATATGAATACCAAAGAGATAATAAAAGAACTAGAAAAACTTAAGAAAAATATACCTGACTTAATAGTTAAAAAAATTAAAGTCAGTCCTTTTAAGTGTATTTATATAATTACAAATGAAACAGTATCTTCATCAGACAGAGTCAATGATTTCATATTAAAGTATTTTAGTAATAAAAGCATAATAAATCTAAAAGTAATAGACAATTTTAAAAAAGATATTAAAGAAAATATACCTTCAATTAATTATAAAAGTGTTAAAACAAAAGAAGAATTAATGGAATATATTTTTAGTGGATTCACAATAGTTATTTATAATAATGAAGTAATGGCATATGAAACTCGTGCTGATTTAGATCGTGGTGTCACCGAACCATCAAGTGAACCAGTTATAAGAGGTCCAAAAGATTCATTTACAGAAAATTATAATAAAAATATAGGTTTAATAAGAAAAAGATTAAAAAGTGAACATCTAACTTTAGAAGAACTAACTGTTGGAAAACAAACACATACCAAAGTTGGAATAATGTACATGGATAACATATGTGAAGAAAATATTGTAACAGAAATTAAAGATACAATCAATAAAATAGAAATAGATGGAATATTTGATGTTAACAATTTTAAAGAATATGTTGTTAAAAGAAAATATACTTTATTTCCTACATTAATTTATTCAGAAAAACCAGATGATGCTTCAAGATTTTTACTTGAAGGAAGAGTTATAATCACTATAGAAAATAGTCCAAGTATAATAATTGCACCCACTTTCTTTATGGATTACTTTAAGAATAGTGAAGACTATTATCACAAAAGTTTTTATGCAACATTTATAAGAATGATAAGATTTATAGCATTTATTTTATCTATTATTACACCTGCTTTATTTATAGCAATCATTACTTATGATCAAGAATTATTACCATTAAGTCTACTTATAAACTTTACCGAGCAAAGAAGTGCTGTTCCATTCCCAGCGATAATTGAAGCTTTTGTGCTTATGTTTACATTTGAATTACTTTATGAAGGAGACTCAAGAACTCCATTTAATCGTGGAACAAGCCTATCTATTTTAGGAGCTTTAGTACTAGGTGATGCAGCAGTTAACGCTGGATTAATCTCTCCTATCATGGTAATTGTAATATCAATCGCATCCCTAAGTAACTTAATATTCATTTACTATGATATGCAAGGCGCGATTAGATTTTGGAGATATATTTTAATGATATTCTCAAGTTTCTTTGGACTAATTGGATTCTTAGTGGGAATAACACTTCTAATAATTAACTTGTGTTCAATTGAATCATTTGGTAAACCATACACTTTACCAGTCGCACCATTAATAACAAAAGATTTAGGAGACTCTCTCATAAAAACAAGTATTGCTAAAAATAAAAAAAGACCATCATTCTTAACTAAGAAAAATATTATAAGGGAGGACACTAAATGAAAAAATTATTATTAATTTTAAGTTTATTATTACTAACAGGTTGTTCATCAAATTATAGAGAACTCAATGAACTAGGTATTATAACTGCATTTGGAATAAAAAAAGTTGATAATGAATATGAACTAGACTTACAATTAGTAAACATAATGGAAGCAGGTAAAAACGGTGTAGAAGAAAGCCCAATAACAATAGTCTCAGGTAAAGGTAAAACTATATTTGATGCCGCTAGAAGTTTAAATTTAAAGAGTTCTAAGATATTCTTTTTAGCCGATGTAAAATATGTAATACTAGATAAATCAATTTTAACTGATGATTTAAATGAAATAATAGATTTTTTATCTAGAGATACTAGACTATCAATGAACTTTATAGTTGTAACATGTACAGAAAATGATCCAATAGATATCTTATCTTCATTAAGTGAATTTGAAATAAACCCAGCAACTAATTTATATAATATTGTTAGTCTAAGTGAATCAAGATATGGGTTATCTTATTCTCTTACTATGAAAAAATTTCTAAGTGATTACCTAGAAAACGGTAAAGATATATTAATTCCAAATATAGTTTTAAATGGAAGTATAGAAGACAGTCAAAATATAGATAATCTACAAAATAGTAATACACCTAGTTATATAGAATTAAAAGATTTAGTATTTATAAATGACAAAAAAGAAATAATTCATTTAACTGATGATGAGATGTTTGGATATAATTTTATAAATAATAATATTAAAAACGCTACTATTACTACAGAATGTGAAGGTGGTTATTACACAGTAGAGACTTTAACAAGTAAAACAAAGCTTAAAGATAAACTTAAAGAAGACAAAATTATAATATCAAGTGATATAGAAGCAGAATTAGTCTATTATGGTTGTACTGAACAATTTGACAATAAAAAAACTCTAAACAAAATAAGCAATAAAGTTGAAGATACAATAGAAAATTATTATAAAAAAGTAATAGGTAAATCTAAAGAAAATAATTCTGACTTTATAGGTTTAGGTAACTATATTTATAAAAGTAATCCAAAATATTTTAATTTTGACAAAAATAATTGGAATAAAGAAGGATTAAACAAATTAAATTTTGACTATAAAGTCGAAGTAAATATATATAAACAAGGTAATTTAAAGGAGGAAGTATAATGAATAAATATAAGTTAAATAGTATTACCTTCTCTATAATGTTTATTTTATTAATAAATTCCACATTACTAGGTATATTAATACCTTATCTAATCACTGAAACAAAAACAAGTTTAATTATTAGTTTAGGAATAAGTTTTATACTAGGATTTATATTATTATTTATTTTCTTTAAATTATTTAACTATTTACCAGACAAGAATTTATTTGAAAAAATAGACTATACTTTTCCTAAACCACTAGCTAAACTACTTAATATATTAATTTTAATTTTAACATTTGCATTTCTAAGTATAATATTTTTTAGAATAAGTACATTTATATCAAGTGAATTTTTAACAGAAAGTCCTGACTATGTAATACCAATTATTCTAGTAACTCAAATAATATATTTTTCATGTTTTGATGTAGGAACATCCTCTAGAATAGCTGTTATTTCTCTAGCACTAGGACTTATAATGTATCTTACAAATGCTTTTACACTTACTCAAGATATAGATCTAAGTAACTTTAAACCATTACTAAACAATACTTTTAATATACTTAGTAAATCTTCTATAACATATATATTAGTTTACATGTCTCCATTATTTTTACTTTTATTAATACCTAAAAATAATATAGTAGATAATACAAAGTTAACAAAAAAACTAACACTATCTTACATAATATCTTTTATATCAAGTAGTATCATCTCTATAGTTATCTTAGGAGTGTTAGGATATAACATTGCTTCACTTTATAACTACCCTTCATACGCAGTACTAAAAACTATGAATGTATTCAGTTTCTTAGATAACTTAGAAAATCTAAATATCTTAGTACTCGTTTTATTCATGTCTTATGCGTGTGGCTATAGCTTATTATTTATTAAATATTTAGTTAATCATTTATTCAAAAATAAAAAAGTTAAAAAAATATTATTTATATTACTTATTCTATCCTTTGTATTTATAACTATCATGACTTTACCATATGAGACATATTTAACTAAATTAAAAATAAAATATGCATACTTAATATTACCTATTAGTTTAGCATACTTATCAATAACAATCATCATACCATTAGTTGGAAAATTAAAAAAATATGCAAAATAACCTTGACAGAATACAAAAAAATTATATAATTTTAATATAGTATATATATTATATATTGACGGGAGTTAGTAGTCCCAGCCTAGCTTCGGCGACCTTATAGGTTAAACACAAAATGGAAGGTTTTTTGCCTAAAAAAATAGGCTTCTACTATTGGAACTTATTTTAATAAGTTCCAATTTTTAATAATTAAAAAATCCCACACAAATGGGAATAATTAACTAATTGGTTACCCTGATAGGATTCGAACCTATGGTGGTGGAGTCAGAATCCACTGCCTTACCACTTGGCTACAGGGTAATCACAAAATAATTATATCACTACTTAGAAAAAATAGAAACTAATATCTAGTATTAATTTCTATATTTCCTACTCCACCATCTATTTCTATTTTTATTTTACCATTACCAATAACTCTATCATCGTTGATTTTTTCATCATTAATTAAAATACTACCAATTCCTTTACTAACATCAAAAGTAAACTTATCTGACTTATCTTTTAAATTTAAAGTGAAATTTCCAACGCCAGTATCTATATCAGCACTACCAAAAATATTTCCTGAAATAATTGTTGAACCAGCACCTAAATTTAAGTTTAAATCGCTAATACGTACATCATTAAGATTAATATCTCCAACGCCTCCATCTATATCTGCATCATTACTAACAACTAAACTATTAACTTTTAAATTTCCTGCACCCATATCAATATCTAAATTTTTAGTTGTAAGACTATCAATATTTAAATTTCCTGCACCAGTATCTATTTTAACATAATCAAACTCTAAATCTTTTGGAACAGTTAATTTTATAACTGTTTTATTTTTATTTAATAACACACCATTTTTCTCTTTAATAACTAATTTATTACCATCTTGTTTAACATTAATTTTTTTACTATCTGATTCTGCTTTTAACAAATCACCATTTTCAATATATAAATCAACACCAGAAACATCTAATTCTAAATAATTATTATAATTTACTTCACCAAGGTTGATATCATTATCTTCATATATTCCACATACTCCTTTAACAACTTCAATCACTAAAAAAAATATACTAATTATAATAAATATTGCTAAGGCATAAGCAAAATACTTAATTACTTTTTGTGCCTGTGTCATTTAATTTCAACTCCTCCAAATAAACAAGTAGCATTTACATAGATAGTTTTACCTTTTTTATCACTTTTATTTTTATTATAATTACCAGAAACTCCACCAAAAATAGAATTACTAACTACCTTTACATTAACATCTTTTGGAACATATAAAGTAATACCACCAAATATAGAAGAAGCATTAATAACTACATCATCTTTTAACTTAGCATTCTTTATATCACATTTAATACCACCAAATATAGCATTAAGTTCACATCCCTTAAATTCTTCATCATCGAAATTTAAATCTTGTCCTGAAAAAGTAGCAGTATACTCATCTTTACTATTTTTATTTAACTTTTTAATTTCATCTTTTACCTTATCACTAACTTTGTCTTTAAATATAAGAGATAACCCTATAATGATTAATACTAAAGGTAATAATATTTTCCATAACAAATCAAAATTAATAACATCTCTCACAGCAAGCAATAAAAGTATACCAAACACAGTTCCTATAATACTCGCAGTCTTATCATTATCTTTAAAAATATTAACAAAACAAGGTACTATAATAAATAAAGTCCACCATCCTTTAAAAAATACATTAATTTCTAGAATTCCTAATGCATTAACCAACACCAAAATTCCTACTATAATAAATCCTAATCCCCATAAAATATTTTCTTTCTTCATATAAATCATCCTTCCTACCAAAATTATACAATAAATTAGCTTAATTCTTCAAGTATACTTTTATCTTTTATCTTTATAATAAAATTTAATCAAATCATTTCTTAACAACATCAAAACATTTCACACAACATCCAGTAACAATCGAAAATATATTTCTTTTATCTCTAAATCGTTTTCATTTTTATAAAATGTTTTATCAAAATTTGTAGCATATAATTTTTTCATAGTATCTCTACTCTTAACATAATTATACTAAACAAGAAAAAACTACTCACATCAGAGTAGTTATTCTTTAGATTTAATTCCTTCTAAAATCTTCTTCCATAAATTACTAGAACTATAATTTAATATACCGACTTTATAAACTCTTAAACCATATTTAATAAGTAAATATAAAGTTAATATTAAAAGCAATATACTAATTAACACATGTACTATTCCTATTTGTCCCATCATAAGTAATACTGGACTCAATATACATGAAATAAATGGTATTACAGAAACAATTGTTATAAATGTACTCTTTTCATAAGTAGATGCAAGTATTGCTAGAAAGTAACCAGCCATTATAATCATCATCATAGGTGATTGTAGTTGTTGAAAATCTTCTTGATTAGTAGTCATACTAGCAAGTATACCTGCGATTAAAGAATATGCTACAAAACTTAATAAAATCATTATAATTGTAACTGGTAAACATTTTAATAAATTATCTAATGTTCCGCTTTGAATAAATTGATTAACTACATTTCCTATTTGGCTATCTAGACCACTAATTAAACTAGTACCAGTCACTAGTCTTCTAATTAATATACCTATACCAAAATATAAAACAAACAATAAACTTTGTAAAATAGCATAAACATTAGCTGTTATAATCTTAGAAATAAAATGAAGTCTTGCTGGAACACTAGTAATAATAATTTCCATACTCTTAGAACTCTTTTCTTCATTTATTTCTGCTCCAATCATCTGAGTAACCATAATTATTAGTAAGAAGAAAGGTATTATAAACATAGGAATAATAAAATTACCAATATAACTCATTAACTCATTATTCTCATCTAAATTATCACTTAAATAACTTCTATTAATTTCTACAGGTTCATAAATACTAGCAAGTTCTTCTTCTGTTAAACTACTTTCCATCAATGCAATATTAGTTTTAACTGAAGATAAAGTAGAATTTAACACTTGCAAAGTAACAGCATCAACATAATTATAAGAGATAACATCTGCGACTACTTTTCCGTTATTACTATTAATAACTAATATAATATCATTACTCTCATCATTAACCATTTCTTCTTTTAATTCATCCAGTGATTTATCTGCAAGTTTAATTTCACTTTCAGAACCAAGAGCACTCAAATCAATATTATCATAACCACTCTTAATAGCCTCATAATATTTATTAGTGTTATCTATAACATATATAACAATCGGATCATCAAAATTACCACCAAAGAACTTAATAATATTATCTATATTAATAAGTCCCACTATTACAACTAATAAAATAATATTAACAACTTTAAACCATTTAGTATTAATCTTTTTATTTAATCCATCTTTAATTAATAACTTTAATTTATTTTTCATAAGATCCACCTACTCTTTCAATAAATATTTCATTCAAAGAAGGTTCTTCAACTATAAACTTAGTAATATTCTTACATTTACTAACATACTTAAACACATTCTCTACTTTAGAATCATCTAATATCTTAACAGAATAATCTTGTCCATTCTTTTGAACATCCAACACTCCATTAACTTTTTTAATTTCTTCAGTATCAATACTCCCATTTATTAATATATTTTTCTTTCTATACTCTTCTTTAATTTTCTTTAAATTACCTTGTAAAACAGTCTTACCTTTAACTAATATAACTAATGATTCACAAAAATACTCTACATGATCCATTCTATGACTAGAGAATATTATACTAGTTCCTTCATGCTTTAATTCTAAAATTAAATTTTTAAATAACTCTATATTTATAGGATCCAATCCACTAAAAGGTTCATCTAATATTAGTAACTTAGGTTTATGTAAAATAGCCATAATAAACTGAACTTTTTGTTGATTACCTTTAGATAACTCTTTAATCTTTTTATTCTTATAATCACTTATTTCTAGCTTATCTAATAAATAATCTAATCTACTTTCAATATCTTTTTCACTCATACTCTTAAGTCCACCATAGAACTTTGCTTGTTCAAATACAGTTAACTTAGTTAATAAACATCTTTCTTCAGCTAAAAACCCTATTTTATCAGTAACACTATAATCTATCTTTTTTCCATTAAAAGTAATTTCTCCTTCTGTTTTATCAAGTAATCCCGTTATCATTCTAAATGTAGTTGTTTTACCAGCACCATTAACTCCCAATAATCCAAAAATTTCGCCATCTTTAACTTCAAAAGACAAATTATCAACAGCTAAATTACTTCCATAATATTTAGTAACATTCTTTAATATTAACATAATTACCTCCTAATTTTTAATTTTTTAAATATTTTATCTATAAACTCTTTTTCAAATACACTTTCAAGTAATCCAATCTTATAAGAAATACTTAAATAAACAAAACCACCCACTAATGCATAAATTAAACAAGTTATAAATATTTTAATACTTCCACTAACATTTAACTTTAAAAATAAGTTTATTAGAATAAGTACACATGTCATACTTAATATTGGTAACATACTTTTTTTAATAGTATCTACTATTCCTTTAAAACTAAATCCTAATTGTTTTTTCAATGAACTTAAACTTATCGCATAAGATAAAACATAACCAAGAATAGTCGCAATTATTGCACCATAAAAAGCATGAGTACCTAATTTCTTCATCAAATACATAAGTGGTACATCCAATATAGCATTAGTCAAAAAGCCTAATATAGTACTCTTATAAACTACTTTAAACATATTAAGACTTTGTAAAGCCATACTTATAACTATATATATACTTGCAAACAATGCTTGAAATGCTGTATATCTTAAAATTAATGTTCCATATAAACTATAACCATAAAACAATGTATAAATAGGTCTAGATAAATAAGCAATACCCACACTTAAAGGTAAAGTACTAACAATAATAATACTTATCGCCTGATTAAACTTCTTATTTGCTTCAGTCATATCTTTCTTAACAAAACTACTAACCATATGTGGTATCAAACTAGTAGAAAGTCCTATCGCAACTGCATTAATTATCATACATATTTTAGGTGTCCAAGTAGAAATAATACTTGAAATAAGTTCACTTTCACTACCAGTATATCCAAGTTTATAACTAGCCTTTAAAACTAAAGTCATATCAGTTAAACTATAAATATCAGTAGCAATACTAACTATAATTAAAGGTAATGCATAATTAAGTATCTTTTTAATTATTTCCTTATCACTTACTTTATCAGGTTTAGTAGAAACTTTAAATTCATCCTTATTCTTTTTCATTTTAATAAGTAAATAAATGTAAGCTACTACTCCTCCAAAGAAAGCACCAGAAACTGCAACACCCACGCCTAAACTAACACTTTTATTTAGAACATTAATAATTATATAAGAACCCATAAGTATAACTGCAATTCTAACAACTTGTTCAATTACTTGACTAACACTAGAAGGTGTAATATATTTATGTCCTTGTAAATAACCCTTAGTAACAGATAAAAAAGGTATAATAAGTAAACAAAATGATACACATCTAATAACAAAAGCAACATCATTTAAACTATTCCCACCACTTATATCACCAAGTATTAAAACTGCTATCTCTTTAGCAAATACAAATAAAACAAAGAATGCAATCAAAGCAATAATTCCTATAATTCTCTTAGCTAGCTTAAATGATCTTTCTTTAGCTTCATACATTTCCAAAGTATTATACTCACTAATAATCTTACTAATCGCAACTGGTATACCTGCTGTACTAATATTTAAAAACAAATTATAAACATTATAAGCATAACTATATAAAGCACCACCACTTTCTCCAATAATCTTATAAAAAGGTATAACATATAAAACACCTAATATTTTAACTAATATTATTGAAAAAGTTGCAATAAATGTACCTTCTACAAAAGAATTCTTCTTCATATAACCTCTCAATCTATATAAATTATCATCGCACTAAAGCAATATATCTGTTCACTACTAAATATTCCTATACTTACTTGATACTTTATATCTATTATTTTCTTACTACCTATAGTCCTCAAAAAAGAATTCACCTTATTTTCTAAATCCTTTTCATGAGACTCATCAAATACCTTTACTGTATACATACTATTCACCATAATCATTTTACAACTACTTATATAAATAATATGTCACATTATGTAAAACCATGTACATACATATTTTACCAAAATTAACCCAATAAATAAAGAGAACAATTATAATTTTATGCTATTAATAATGTAAAAAACTTAAACTAAATGCACTATTTTTTTACATTTTATTTTATATTTAATTTTTCAATAGGTCATTTTCAGAAACATACAAAGTAAAAAGTTGAGAAATTCTCAACTTAACTACACACTTTCATATTTCTTTTTGCAAATTCTACCTATTATTTCATATATTGAATATATTAAAGCCATCATAACTAAAAAACCTATAATTAAAGCCAAAAACATATTTTTAATATTTATTACAACTATAAAAGTAAAACTCATGATTAATGGATTTATAATAGTTAAAGCCCATTTAAGTTTATTATACTTAACCTTTCTCATATCTAAATTAAACTTATTAACTATATAATAAATTTCTAAATTTTTCTTACCTTCAGTATAAGTTTTTCTTTTTCTATTAATAATTAAAACATATATTAAAAACAATACTAAATATGAAATTACAAAATAAATTAAATTTGTTATCAATAATTCTTTCATAACTTAATTATATAACATCTTTAAATAATTTATCAATAGAAACATTTAACACTCTACTTATTTTATATAGATTATATACACTTACTCCTTGACACATTTTAGAGCTTTCCAAAGCACCTATCAAAGCAGTAGTACAGCCAATTAAACTAGCAAGTTCATCCTGAGTAAGACCATTTTTCTTTCTATACTTCTTTATATTATTTCCTATTATCATCTTTAGTTCTTCGTTTGTCATAACGCCTCATTAACATGTAGAATATGTTTCATCAACAATATATGGATCTGTAGGTGTACCTGTTCCAGTTACTTTAGCACAAGGTGCTAAAGACAATACTGGCCTAACAGCCATAACACGTGCTGTATACTTTAAATCAATATTTGCAAGCATTCCAGAAAAAATTGCTGTTATTTCTGGTTCATTAGCAGATCGAACATAACTTGGTGATAAAAGCCACCAATTTGTAGTACCTGTTATAAAAGTTCCTACACTATTAGTAAGGTACCAAGCATACGGACTACTTAAAACATTAGATGTAATGCCACCAGCGAATACTACTTCATCTGCCGTCATAAGAGCTATTGGACAATCTTTATCAGTATAACCATAAACAGAACATTTTAATTTACCATTTCCTCCGCCATTAGTACTTGAACTGAATTTATCTGCAATAGCTTGTGTACTTTCATATAATCCGTTGTTTACATTTGCTCCACATCTATATGAGGGGGACTTATTTATATAATTTCTCATCCATGAGCCAAAATATATAGAATTTGATGTATAAGTACCACTTCCTATGCTTCTATCATTACAATATATTGCATCTTTACTTACATATTTATCATAGCTCAATAAATTATTAACATAAAATTTATCAATTTCTTGCTTAATATTACTACTATTTTCATTAGTTCTACTGCTTTCTAAAGAGCCACTTGTTCCATACATATAGCCAATATATAATCTTTCTGTGGTATTGTTACTAAATTGAGTACCAGAAGCTATAAAACCATTTGTAGTATCAGTTGTAAGTCCAGCGTAAAGAACTCTTATACTTTTATCTTCATTTATACGAATTATTCTCCAATAAAATCCTCCAAACTTTACCCAGTTATTAGTAGTATTACCCGCATAGTAATATACATCTTCTCCAACACCATCTCCATTCATATCTTCAGTTTTTGGTACACTTGATGTACTTACTTGCTTAAATATTGTTCCTGTTGTATTATCAATAAAACCAGCAGTAAAATCTGTTCTTTTACTTACTGTTGGATTATCTCTTAGTATTGCCTCAGCCAATGTAGGAGATAAAGATTTTAATGTAACACTACAAGTTTGACTAGAAGTAATATTTGATATTTTGACTCCAGTACTTGTTGTTGTACCTGT
>CAKOLW010000004.1 GCA_934096405.1 uncultured Bacilli bacterium | reverse complement strand
AAACATAGTGCGAAGGTAAATAAAGAAAGAAGAAATAACCAATGTTCCACGTGAAACATAGTGCGAAGGTAAATAAAGAAAGAAGAAATAACCAATGTTCCACGTGAAACATAGTGCGAAGGTAAATAAAAATAATAATTTCTTTTATATATATTTTAGTTGTGTTATAATTATGTTGCACAACAATTAGCGTGGAATCAGGTCAGAATCGAGAGATAGCAGCCTTAACATTTACTAATTGTGTGTGCTTTTTTTATGAAAAATTTAAAATAAAATTTTTTTATTTTAAATTTTTCATTACATTACTAGTGTTTCACGTGGAACATTGTTGAAAGGAATATAGTTATGAACAATAAAGTGTATTTTGACATACTTATTAACTTAGCTAAAAAGGCATATGTAAAAGATGAAGTGCCAGTTGCTGCACTAATTGTAAAAAATAACAAAATTATAGCTAAGTCTATTAACAAAAGAAAAAAAACATCTAATCTTCTAGGACACGCTGAGATTTCTTGCATTATTAAGGCTTGTAAAAAAATAAAAGATTGGAGATTGGATGATTGTACTATGTATGTAACTTTGGAACCCTGTCATATGTGCAAAGAAATTATTAAAGAGTCTAGGATAAAAAAAGTTTATTATTTATCTAGTGCTAATAAGTTTATTAATTATAAAACTAAGTTTATAAAAGAAATTAAATATAAAAATAATTATTCTGACTTATTAACAAATTTTTTTGAAAATAAAAGAAAGTAAATACATTTTATTTATTCATTATGATATAATTTTATTGGGTGATTAGATATGTCTTATACAGCTTTATACAGAAAATATAGACCATCAAATTTTTCTAATGTTGTTGGGCAAAAAATAGTTGTTAACATTTTAAAAAACTCTTTGATGACAGGACATATTTCACATGCGTATTTGTTTGCTGGGCCAAGAGGAACTGGTAAAACTAGTATTGCAAAAATTTTTGCAAAAGCGGTGAATTGTTTGGATTTTCACGATGACATATGTGGCAAATGTGAAAATTGTATTAATTTAGAAAAAAACGATATAGATATTATTGAAATAGATGCTGCTAGTAATAATGGTGTCGAAGAAATTAGAACTATAAGAGATAATGCAAAATTATTACCTTCTTTCTGTAAATATAAAATATATATTATAGATGAAGTTCACATGTTGTCAACTGGAGCTTTTAATGCTTTACTTAAAACTTTAGAAGAACCACCAGCACATGTAATATTTATATTGGCTACAACAGAAATTAATAAAATACCTTTAACTATATTGTCACGTTGTCAACGTTTTGATTTTTCTAGATTATCTGAAAATGATATTTCTGAAAGATTAAAATATATTTTAAGTTCTGAAAATAAATCATTATCAGAAGATGTAATAAGTTATATTTCTAATGTTGCTGATGGAGGATTAAGAGATGCAATTAATTTGTTAGATCAAGTTTTAAGTTTAAATAAACAAAATATATCTGTATCCGACATTGAACAGTTAAGTGGTAAAATTTCTGATGAAACAATAAAAGAATTATTTATATATATTAAAACAGTCGACTATAAAAAAATGTTGGAGTTATTAGATAATATTTCATCACAAGGAAAAAATTTATTAGATTTAGTTAACAAAATGTTAATATTTTTGCGTGATGTTTCTATTAATATTCAAATTCCCGATTATTTTAACACTGAGTATTCTAATATTTTAAATAAATATAGTTTTATGGAAAAACAAAATCTTACAATTACTAAAATGTTAACAGAACTTTCTCTTGAATTAAAAAACTCTTCGAATCAAAAAATGTTAGTTGAAATTTATTTACTTAATATTTTTAAGTTATTTGAGGGTCCTGATCAATATAAAAATACTACTGAAATGTCTGAAGTTAAAATAAGTGATACATCTGAAAATTTAGTTAGTGATAATGAAAAAAATAGTGTTAATAATTTGAAAAATTATGATAAAATTAAAAAAATTAGAATTAATAATGTATTGTGTGAGGCTAATAAAGATATTTTATTAGAATATAAGAATAAATTGACTGAGATTAATGACTATATGTCAGACAAAAAATATAATTCTATAGTCGTATTATTAAATTCAGCTAATATCGTATGTGCTTCAGAAAAATATATATTATTTTCATTTGATAATTTAACGAATTTAGAGTTATTTTATGAAAATTTATTATTAATTGAAAGTTTGGTAAGTAGTATTCTTGAAAAAAATGTAAAAATTGTATCTGTATTACAACATGTGTGGGAAAATATTAAAAATCAGTATATTTTTAAGAAAAAAAATGGAGAAAAGTATATATTTATCGAAGAAAATGAGGTAAAATTAGATTGTGAGGTAATTGAAGATGATGCACAGTCTTTTGCGAATGGTATTTTCGGTGAAGAATCCGTTAATATGAAATAAGAGGAGGAAAATTTATGAATATGCAAACTATAATGGCGCAAGCTCAAAAGATGCAACGTGAACTAGAAAAGGTGACAAAAGATATAGAAAGTACTGAATTTGAAGGTAATAGTGGTGCAATTAAAGTAATTGTTAGAGGAAATTATGAAGTTCTGTCTGTACAAATCCTTGAGAATGTAGATGATAATGAGTTATTATCTGATATGATTTTAGTAGCAGTAAATGATGCACTCTCTAAAATTAAAAAAACAAAATCAGAAAAACTTGGAAAATATACTAACGGATTGGGAGGTTTATTCTAATAAATGATATATCCTGAGGAATTTGAAGAATTGTTGGAAAGCTTTAAAAAACTTCCTGGTATAGGTAATAAGACAGCGGAAAGGTATGTTTATGCAATAAATGATCTTGATTTAGAAATTGTAAAAAATTTTTCAAATAGTTTATTGAATTTTAAAAAAAATATTAAAAAGTGTTCTATTTGCGGTCATTTAACTAATTCAGATGTATGTAATATTTGTTCAAATGATAATCGTGATAAAAATTTAATTTGTGTTGTTGAGGATTCAAAGAGTGTCTTTATGATTGAAAAAACAGGAAAATTTAATGGTATTTATCATGTTTTGGGTGGATTAATTTCACCTATGGATGATATAAATCCTGATGATATAAATATTAACTCATTAATTAATTCTAGAATTAACAATAATGTAAAAGAAATAATATTATCTTTAAGTCCAACCGTTGAAGGTGAAATGACATCACTTTATATAAATAAAAGACTTGAGGGAAAAAATGTTAAGGTTTCTAGGTTATCTTATGGTTTGCCTGTAAACGCTGATATTGAATATCTTGATCCATTAACAATAATAAGAGCTATGGATGATAGAAAATTGTTGTCATAAATATTAAAAAAGAAAATACTATTTATTGGAGGTTTTTATGCAATTGATAGTATTTATTATAAAAAGAGTTATTATGTCAATATGTATGTTATATACATTTGACCTTATAGTTATGAGTGCTGGAATAGTAATACCAATTAATTTTTTTAGTATTGGAATAGTATCTTTTTTAGGTCTACCTGCTATTTTTGGCTTTCTTGTATTACAAAACTATATAATATAAAGTAGGTGATTTTATGAATAATATGTTAATTAAGCATTTTCAACAATTATATGATTTTAACAGAATGTCTCATGCTTTTTTAATATGTAATACATTTTATCAAAATATTAAAGATGATTTGGAATACATATTTTCAAATTATTTTTTTGATAAAACTGAAAAAATTTTTGATAATCCTGATATAATTTACATAAAGCCTGAAAATGGAATAATAACAAAAGAAAAAATAATAAACTTACAAGAGTTATTTAAAACTTATTCTTTGACTAACAAAAATAGAATTTATATTATAGAAGAGGCGGAAAAGCTAAACCAATATGCTTCAAATTGCTTATTGAAGTTTTTAGAAGAGCCTCAATCAAATATATATGCTTTTTTAATTACTTCAAATGTTAATAAAATACTACCAACTATAAAATCTAGATGTCAATTACTTATGTTTGATAATACAACAGATAATAATATAAAAGAAATTCAAGAAGAAGTTTTGAATAATTATATTGATATAATACTTTTATTTGAAAATAATGGTTATGATTCTTTGCCCTACATTTATACCAAGATTAATAAAAAAATGGAAAAAGAAGATTTAAAAGTTTTTATAAAAGTATTGAAATATTTTTATAGAGATTGTTTAAATTATTTTATTTTTAAAGAGTTAAAGATTTTTAATTTTTGTGAGAGTACTATTAAAAGTGTTGTAGCTTTAAATAATAAAGAAAAGATTATAAATAAATTATTTATAGTAATAAATGAAGAAAGTAAATTAGATTATAATATTAATGTTAATTTATGCTTGGATAGGATATTAATAGAAATGGACGGTGTTAAAAATGACTAAAATTGCTGGTATAGTTTATGATGGTAATAGTAAAGTTTTTTTCTACGATGTTAAAGATTTAAATGTAAATGAGAATGATTATGTAATTGTTCAAAATGATAGAGGATTGGAATTAGCTACTTTATTAATGTTAAATGTAATGAATAAGCAAATTAGTGATAATACAACTAAAATAATAAAAAGAGCAACTATGTCTGATATAAATAGTTATAAACGTAATAAAAAAGATGCAATTAGTGCAATAGAGGATGCAAAAAGAATTGCTAATAAATATAATTTAAATATGAAATTTGTAAATGCTAGTTTTACTTTGGATAGAGCTCAATTATTGTTAACTTTTGTATCTGAAAGTAGGATTGATTTTAGAGAATTAGCTAAGGAGTTAGCTTCAATATATAAAACTAGGATTGAACTACGTCAAATTGGTGCTAGAGATAAAGCTAAAAATGTGTCTGGTATAGGACAATGTGGAAGAGAATTGTGTTGTGGCTGTTTTTTAAAAGATTTGGATTCAGTATCAATTAATATGGCTAAAAATCAAAATATTGCTTTGAACCCAAATAAAATAAATGGTCAGTGTGGAAGACTTTTGTGTTGTTTAAATTATGAGGACAATGTTTATTCTTGTTATAAAAAAAATATGCCTAATGTGGGAGATAGTGTAATAACTGAAAAAGGAGAAGGTAAAGTAATTTCAGTTGACATTCTTAAAAGAACGTATGTAGTTAATGTTTTAAATGTAGGAAAAATTGAAATTGAAATGAATAGTTTATGCGATGGCAATTGTAATAAATGATTTAGTTGGTTATAAAAACATGAAAATTGTTCAAAATACAGAATATTTTAACTTTAGTTTAGAATCTATAATTCTTCCACATTTTTGCAATTTAACATCTAAAATAAAAACAATTGTAGATTTTTGTACAGGGAATGCGCCTATTCCATTAATTTTAAGCACTATGACTAATGCCAAAATAATTGGTGTTGAAATTCAGGAAAAAGTTTGTGAACTTGCTAATGAATCAATCAAGATAAATAACTTGGAAGATCAAATTAATATTTTGAATTTAGACATTAATCATTTAAATAAATATATAAAATCTGATTCTGTTGATTTAATTACTTGCAATCCTCCATATTTTAAAATAGAAAAATCTAGCAATTTTAACAAAAATATGGTAAAATCAGTTGCTAGACATGAAATTTGTGTTACGTTGCAAGATATATGTAATATGGCTAAAAAAATACTAAAAAATGGATGTAGTTTAATAATGGTTCATAGAACAGAAAGATTTACTGATGTGGTATTGACATTGAAAAAAAATAATTTAGAACCTAAAGTTGTTCAGTTTATTTATCCAAAAAAAAATGAGGAGTCTAATTTATTTTTAATAAGTGCTGTCAAGGATGGAAAAGTTGGATTAAAAGTTTTAGAACCATTAGTATGTCATAATGAAGATGGAACGTACACGGATGAAATAATTAAAATGTTTGAGAGGTAATTATGATACAAAAAAGTTATGAAAAAGATACAGGTGTTTTATATTTAGTTCCTACACCTATTGGTAATTTGAAAGATATAACTAATAGAGCAATTGAAGTTCTATCTAAAGTTGATATTATATTTGCTGAGGATACAAGAGTTACTAAACAGTTATTAAAATTTCTTAATATAAAAAATGAAGTAGTTGCATGTCATAAGTTTAATGAAAGTAAAATGATGAAAGTTGCTATTGAATTATTAAATGATGGTAATAACATAGCTTTGGTAACTGATAGAGGAACTCCATTAATAAGTGATCCTGGTAGTTTAGTTGTAAGTGAAGTCATTAAAAATAACCATTCGGTAGTGGCTTTACCAGGGGCTTGTGCTTTTGTACCGGCATTAGCTATGTCTAATATATCTGCTGATAAATTTTTATTTTATGGGTTTTTAAACTCTAAAGATAGTCAAGCAATTAAAGAATTAGAAATGTTAAAAAATATCAACTTTACTATTGTTTTATATGAAGCACCTCATAGATTAATTAAAACTTTACAAAATATTTATAAAGTATTGGAAAATAGAATAATTAGTATTTCCCGGGAAATATCTAAACTACATGAGGAAGTTTATAGAGGAGATGTTATTGGAGCACTAAAATTTTATAATAACCCAATAGGTGAGTTTGTTATAGTAATACAAAAAAATGAAAGTAATCATATTGTTGATTATGACAAATATGTAATAGAGGTTAAAAGATTAATAGAATTAGGATTAAGATCTAACGATGCTATAAAAGAAGTTGCAAAAAACAATGAAATAAGTAAAAATGAGTTATATGAATATTATCAAAGGAGTAAAAAATGAAGTTAATAGTAGGATTAGGAAACCCTGGAAATGAATATGAAAATACACGTCATAATGTAGGTTTTATGTCAATAGATCATTATTTAGGTGAAAATAATTTTAAAAAAAAGAAGAATGGAATGATATATGAAATAAATATAAATGGAGAAAAAATTATTTTTTTAAAACCGTTAACATTTATGAATTATAGTGGTTTATCAGTAAGTTATTTTATGAATTATTTTAATTTATCTGTTGAAGATATTTTGATTATATATGATGATATGGATTTCGAATTGGGAACATTTAAATTAAAAATGGCAGGTTCTAGTGCTGGTCACAATGGTATAAAAAGTATTATTAATAGCTTGGGTACTGAAAAATTTAAAAGAATTCGTATTGGGATCTCTAAAAGCGTAAATAATAAAATTGATTACGTTTTAGGTAAATTTAGTAAAAATGATTTAGAAACATTAAATAGTGTTTTTAACAAAGTAGATGAAATTATAAATAAATTTAATAAAGTAGATTTTGAAAAATTAATGAATGAATATAATTAAGGTGATTTTATGATTAGTAATTTATTTGATATCAATATTGAAAAAAATATTAAAATATCTATTACACCAAACGAAATATACAATCAATTATTATTGTATATCTTTTTTAGTTGTAACAAAAATTTAATTTTAGTTACTCCTAATTTAAATGATGCTAATAAGTTGTATTCTCAACTTAGTAAATCAGTTAAAAATATTTATATTTTTCCTGATGATGATTATTTGACTAAAAAAGCAATAGCAACTTCTCCTGAGTTAATGTTTATGAGAATGAAATTTTTGAATAAGATTCAAACTGATGAAAAATTTATTATGATTTGTCATACCAGTAGTCTGTTAAAAAAATTACCTTCTAAATTACAAATGCAAAATAAAAACTTGGAACTTAAAGTTAATACTAGTTGTGATAGACAACTTTTAATTGAAAAACTAATGCAAATAGGTTATAAAAAAGAAAGCATAGTTACAAATACTGGTGAATTTAGTGTAAGAGGATTTGTAATTGATGTTTTTCCTATATTTGAAGAACATCCTATAAGAATTGAATTTTTTGATAATGATATAGAAGAAATTAAATATTTTGATGAAAATACTCAATTAAGTTTGTCAAATATAGATCATTTTATAATTAAACCAATAATAGATGAGTATAAAAATTCTAATTCCAATATTTTAGATTACATTGATAATTATATAACTATTTATCAAGATTATTTACAAATATATAATGTGGAAAAAAATTTAATAACTCAAATGAAATATTATCAAGAAGATGATTTTCTTTTTAAACTTTCTGATATTAAACCAACTTTTAGTATTTATATTGATACTTTAAATAATAATGGTAATTATAATTACATGTTTCATGCGGAATCTATTATGAATTATAATAATGATAAATCTAAATTCTTGAATGATATTTTTAATAATAATGGTTATTTATGTACTACTGATAAAGAATTTGTTAATTCCTTAAGTTATAATGGTAAAATATTAAATATAGATATTACATCTGGATTTATTTATAATAGTCAATATTATTATTCTAAAAATGATTTATTAGTTAACCATAGTAATTTTAAATATAATACTGGATTTAAATTAGGAAAAAAAATAGACTCTTTAGATAAGTTAGAAATTGGTGATTATGTAGTTCATAAAACTAATGGTGTTGGTGTCTACATGGGATTATCTACAATTAGTAAAAATGGAAAATCTAAGGATTATATTTTAATTAAATATAAAGGTGATGACAAATTATATTTACCTGTTGAGGATTTTGATAAATTATATAAATATTCTTCTAAAGAAGGTACAAAGCCTATTATTCATAAATTAAATAGCATTGAGTGGCAAAAAACTAAGTTAAAGATTAAAAATAAAATAAAGGATATAAGTAATGAATTAATAAAGATTTATCAAAAGAGAAATGTTACTTTAATTGAACCTTTTAAAAAAGATACACCAGAACAAACATTATTCGAAAGTGAGTTTATATTTGATGAAACTCCTGATCAACTTAAATGTACATTAGAAATTAAACATGATTTAGAAAGTTCAAAACCTATGGATAGATTGTTATGTGGAGATGTTGGATATGGTAAAACGGAAGTTATTTTTAGAGCTATTTTTAAGGCTATAATGAATGGAAAACAGGTTATGTACTTATGTCCTACAACATTATTAAGTTATCAACAATATACTTCTGCTTTAAGTCGATTTAAAAATTTTGCAGTTAATATAGCTTTATTAAATCGCTACACAAGTAAAAAAGATGAAAAAGAAATATTAGATAAATTAGAGACTGGAAAAATAGATGTGATTTTTGGTACTCATAAATTATTGGGCAATCAAATTAAGTATCGTGAACTAGGATTATTAGTAATAGATGAAGAGCAAAGATTTGGAGTAATGCATAAAGAAAAGATAAAACAAATTAAATCTAATGTTCATGTGTTAAGCGTGTCAGCTACTCCAATTCCGAGAAGTTTACAAATGAGTTTAATTGGTATACGCGACTTATCTTTAATTGAAACACCACCTGCTAATAAATTGCCAGTACAAACTTATGTTATAGGATATGATCCATATATTATTAGAGAAGTGATTCTAAAGGAAAAAGCTAGATATGGTCAATCATTTATTTTGTATAATAAAGTAGAAAATATGGAGAATATAGTTCAAACTTTTGCAAAATTAATACCAGAAGTAACTTTTTGTTTTGCACATGGGAAAATGAAGAAAGAAGATATGCAAGACGTAATTTATAGGTTTAATCAAGGTGCCTTTGATGTTTTAGTAAGTACAACTATAATAGAAAATGGAATTGATGTTCCTAATGCAAACACTATGATTGTTATTGATGCTGATCATTTTGGATTAAGTCAACTTTATCAGATAAGAGGTAGGGTTGGTAGAAGCGATAAGCAGGCTTATGCTTATTTAATGTATGATAAATCAAGATTGTTAACAGAAACTGCTATAAAAAGACTTGATTCTATTAAAGAATTTACAGAATTAGGTAGTGGTTATAAAATAGCTATGCGGGATTTGAGTATTAGGGGCGCTGGAGATTTGCTTGGTAGTGAGCAAGCAGGCTTTATTGATAGTGTAGGAGTTGATTTGTACTTAGAATTGGTTAATGAAGAATTAAATGGAAAAGTCGATAATAATAATGAAATATTAACAAAAATTGATGATGTTCAAAATCATATAGATAAAACTTATTCTGACGAAGACAATATCATTATTGATTTACATAAAAAAATATCAAAGATTAGTAATGAAGAAGAATATAAGATGTTATATAATGAGATTCAAGACAGATTTGGAATAGTTGATGAAACACTTGATATATATATGCATGAAATATTGGTTCAAAATCTAGTAAATGAAATTGGTATAATAGTTAATGTAAACGACAATGGAAAATTTAGTATGAAGTTGGATGAAAATATTTATAATTCCTTAAATATTGAACAATTATTTATAACAGCTACTAAAATATGTACGAAATTTAATTTTTTATATAAAGGTAATTCTATTTTTATTTCTATTATAAAAAATAATTTAGACAATCATTACTTATACTATGTTTATGAACTATTAATTTATATTAGCAAAAATAGAAAGTAATTTTTACTTTCTATTTTTCATATGCTTTTTTGCATTTTTCTATTAAATTTAGGGCTTTTTCTTTATTATGAAAATCTTTTACTATTACCTTTATATTTTGTAGTGTTTTATAATTTTGAAAAAAATCTTTGATTTCTGATTTTTGATGTTCAGTTAGATCTTCTAAATTATTTATATTTTCAAATCTAGGATCTTTATCTACAACAGCTATAACTTTTTCATCATGTGAACCATTATCAATTATTGTAAGATATCCTATGACCCTAGCATCGACTACACAGCCTGGAAATGTTGGATATGAACTAATTACGAGGATATCTAATGGATCACCATCTGGAGCTAAAGTTTTTTCAATAAAACCATATTCACCTGGATAAGTTAATGCACTATATAATACTCTGTCTAATTTAATACGTCCTGTGTCTTTATTTATTTCAAATTTATTTTTTGTTCCCATTGGTATTTCTATAATTGATTCTACTATATTATTCATTTTATCACCTCTTTAAGTATAATTTATTAATTCTTTATTGTCAAATAGTATATTTAAAAAAAAATGAGTAAAACTATTTTTAGAGGTGTTTATGAAAAGTACAGGAATTGTTAGAAAAATAGATGAGTTAGGTAGAATTGTCATACCAAAAGAGATTAGAAAAAGTTTCAATATTAGAAATGGTGAAGATGTTTTAATTTATGTAGAAGATAATTTAATTATTTTGAAAAAGTATGAAAAAATTTCTTCTGTTTTAGATATATCAACCAAATTGATTAAAGAGTTTAGTAAATTTACAAATTCTAATATATATTTATCAGATAAACATAAGATTATAGTAAGCAGTAGTAATAATTATATTGATGAAAAAATTGATAATAAGATAAACTCAGTAATGAATGAAAGAAAAGATTTATTAGATTATGGTTTGAGTTTTGGAAATAATGTAATTGAAAAAAGTTTTTATGCAGTTCCAATTATAATTGATGCTGATGCAGTTGGATGTATAATAATTGTTGATAAAATTATTATTAGTGAAAAGGATAAATTAATTGTTAATTTATTAAATTCTATGATTTCATTAAATATGTACTAAAAATTAGCAAAAGGTATTGAAAAAGATTAAAAAAAATGGTATATTACTTTCACGAAGAGTTTCTATAGTTATATAACTATGGCGAAAGGAGAATGTAAAATGAAAAAAGGAATTCATCCAGAACTTAAAGAATGTGTAGTTAAATGTGCCTGTGGTAATGAATTTGTAACTAAAAGTACAAGGAGTGAGATACAACTTGAAACTTGTAATAAATGTCATTCATTTTATACAGGTAAAAGGGTTGCTGCAAGAACTGGTAATGTTCAAAAATTTAAAGAAAAATATGGTATTAAGTAGTCATAAATTGACTATTTTTTATTTTTATCTTTTATTTTTTTGTAAAAAAAATTATAATATAGGTGGGTGATAAAGATGATAGTAGGAATTGCTTCTGATCATAGGGGTTTTAAAACAAAAAGTAAAATAATTAAATATTTTACTAAAAAAAATATTCAATATGTTGATTTTGGTACTACAAGTACTGAGAGTGTTGACTATAATGATTATGCTCTTGTAGTTTGTGATGCAGTAAAAAAGAAGAGAGTTGATTTTGGTATTTTAATTTGTGGTACTGGTATTGGTATGAGTATTATGGCTAATAAAATTAGTGGTATTATGTGTGCTAAGGTTGATAGTGTTAGAGAAGCTAGGCTGGCTAAAGAACATAACAATGCTAATGTTATTAGTTTAAGTGCTGAATTATCATTTTTTGAAGTTAAGAATATTATTGAATCATATATGAATGCTTCATTTATAAGTGAAGAAAAATATTTAAGAAGAATTGATAAAATAAAAAAAGCGGAAACTAAGTAAAAATGGAATAAAATGTTAATTAATGGAATATATAATTATATGAGAAAAAATTTTATATATTTAATTTTTATTCCATTTTTGTTATTATGCTATATTTTAAGCTGTCCAAATAATAATTCAAAAAAATTAGAAAGTATTAATTCAAAGGAAGTTTATTCTGATAAAGAACAAATTATTTTAATTAATTATAATTCAAAAGATTTTAAAATTAATTTAAGAAGTTATTTAATTGGAGTTTTGGCATGTGAAATGCCAGCTTTATTTAATGAAGAAGCACTGAAAGCGGGAGCAGTTGCTGCTAGAACATATTATTATAATAAATTAAATAATGTTAATAATTATATTGCAAAAAATACTGATCAATGTTATATAGATGAAACTAAAATGAAAGAAAAATGGAATGAAAATTTTGATTTATATTATACTTTTATAGTTAATGCAGTTACTTCAACTGATGATGAAGTGATTTTTTATGACGATAGTCTAATTAATGCCTATTATTTTAGTATGAGTAATGGTAAAACTGAAGAGTGTAGTAAAGTATTTGGTAATAGCTATCCTTATTTAATTTCTACGGATTCTTCATGGGATAAAAATGTTCAAAATTATGAATATGTTGTAACTTTGACTGTAGATGAGTTTAAAATAAAACTTAATATAAAAGAAAAAAACTTAGAAATTAATGTGCTATCTAAAACTGAAAGTGGTAGAATAAATGAATTATTAATAAATAATAAAATTTATAGTGGTATAGAACTTAGAAAATTACTTAATTTAAGGAGTACAGATTTTGATTTGAATGTAGAGGATGACAAAGTAATTATTACTACGAGAGGTTATGGACATGGTGTTGGGATGAGTCAATATGGCGCTAATGAATTAGGAAAAATGGGCTATTCTTATATTGATATTTTAAAATATTATTATAAAGGTGTTGAAATAAAAAAATATAATGTATAAAAAAATAAAACTTGTTCACATTATTAATGGGAGAGTGAACAATGAAAAAAAGTAATTTTAAAAAAATGATTATACCAAGCTTTTATTTTATAGCTGTGGTTGCTGTTATAGGTTGTATAACTTTGACTATAACAGGTATTAATAAATATTTGGAAGAAAAAAATAACTTTAAATATTCTGTTAATGGATTAGTTAATAAAAATATTAAATCAGTACAAGGTGAAGAAAATAAAGATACAGCAATATCAATTATAAGACCATATAAATCTGAAACAGTAAGTGTGGGAAGGTATTTTTATGATTTTGAAGGTGATACTAATTCTCAAGAAAATGCTATAATTTTTTATGAAAATACCTATATGCAAAATTCTGGAGTAGATTATATAAGTGATAATGAATTTGAAGTAATAAGTGTGTTAAATGGTACTGTGAAAAAAGTAGAAAAAGATGATGTTTTAGGAAATATAATAAAGATTGAGCATGATAAAGATATTTATACTATTTATCAAGGTGTAGATAAAGTTAATGTAAAAGAAGGAGATGTTGTTAATCAAGGACAGATTTTAGCGTATAGTGGTAAATCTGAAATAAATTCTAAGTTTTCAACATCACTGCATTTTGAGGTTTATTATAAAGGTACATTAATGGATCCAGAGAACTTTTATACATTGAATATTAATGAATTGTAATATATAACTTGCATAAAGTTATATATTTTTTATATATTTTTTTGAAAAAATCTAAAAAATGACCTGTAAGGGTCTGTTCTTTCTTTCTTTTTAGTGGTATTATATTGTTGTATAACGACGAAAGAGGGAGAAGGTTTGAATGATTAAATTTATAATTGTAGATGATAACAAGTATAATGTGGAAGATATTAAAAGGTTAATCGTAAATTTTATGGTTAATACTAACTATCATTATGATATTTTGAGTTATGATAAAATATGTGAAGGCGTTTTTGAAGAACTTGAAAGTGGTTATGATAGACATGTATTCTTGTTAGATTATTATTTGCCAAATGGTACTGCAACTGATATTGCTAGAAGAATAAGAACTTATGACTGGGATAGTCCTATAGTAATATTTACCGCTGAGGACTCATCAGTAGCTTTAAGTACTTTTAAAGAAAGGCTACAGATACTAGACTTTATATTAAAAGATGAAGATTATCAAAAAAATCTAGTTGAGCTTTTAGAGGTTTGTATTAAGCAATTAAATTATTGTGAAAAGTTTAAAGTAAAAAGTAGTTATATGACTTACAACTTTGATTTAGATAGAATTCTATATGTTTATAAAAATAACAATGAAAGAAAAATATCTGTTGTAACAGATGACGGTAGATTTGTTTTGTCTTCTACACTGAAAAAATTTGAGAAATATTTAAATAATAATTATGCTTATACTCATAAGTCTTGCATAGTTAATTTAGCTAGGGTTAAGGCTTTTGATTGGAAAGATAATAAATTTATATTAGATTCTGGGGAATTTGTGTATATGCTTTCCAGATTACGTAAGAAAGAGTTGATGGAACGTGCAAATCGTTAGTTATGTGCTATGTTTTATAGGAATAGTAATAAATCTATTAGTAATTTTAGTTAGTTGTGCAGCGACTATAAATTATAAACTTAAAATTAATTTAAAACTTGTAATGATATTATTAGTATCTTCCATTTTTGCATTTTTAGTGTCAATGTTTTTACCATATCATTATAAAATAATTTTTATGTTAATTATAATAAGCGGTGATTGTAAACTTTTATTTAAACAAGATATACGTGAATGTTTCTGTCGAGCTTTAATGCTATATTTGGTATTACTAGTTATTGATTTTCTTATTTCTTTTTTAGTTTTACTTTTGGCCAATATTTCTTCTATGTCGAATTATGTTTTATCTTTAGTTCAGGTGCCATATACTTTATTAGTATCTGCTATTTATTATCTATTATTCAAAAATAAAAAAGTTATAAAAATTTATGGTAGAGTTGTGAACATTATCTTAAATAAATATAGTGATCTTACGATTATTATTGTTTTATATTTAATGCTTTGTGTTTCTGTACTTACATATATTCATTCAATTAATGGTTCTTTAAATTCTTTTGTGGTAGTATTTATTCTAATTTCTTTTTTCATATTTTTATTTATAGTTGCTATAAAATTTTATTACAAAAATAAAACAACAATAGAAGAACAGAAGAATTTACTTAGTATTATGAACGAATATGAAATAATTTTGGAAAAAGGTAGAATAAATAGACATGAAATGTTAAATAACTTGTTAGCTCTTAAGAGTTTTAAAAATAAGGCATCTAAGGATTATGAGGTTTTGCTTAATGATATAATTAAAGATTATCAATCTAAAAAGACTAATACTTATAGTAATCTGTATAAATTGCCAAGTGGAGTTAAAGGTATTGTTTATTATAAAATGGCTAATATTATTGATAAAGATATAAATTTTAATAGTGAAATTAGTAATCAAGTTTATGAATATTTTGATAGATTAGATGCTAAGTTATATTTTAAAGTTTGCAAAATAATTGGAATTTTATTAGATAACGCTATTGAAGCGTCAATGATGACCAAGAAAAAGTTAATATTTATTGAAATGTTTGTTAATTCTGAAAATAGTATTACGGTTCTGATTGAAAATAGCACATTACATGAAGTAAATATTAATGAAATATCTAAAAAAGGTTTTAGTACTAAAGGAGAAAATCGTGGTTATGGTTTATATCTTGTAAATAGTATTGTTAAAGCAACAAATAACTTAGAATTGATTCAATATATGTTTAATGGAAATTTTGTTACAGAATTAAAAATAACACTTTAGTGTAAGTGTTATTTTTTTATAGATTTTAAATATGTTATTATAATAAACTTTCTGGTGTTTCTTCTTCGTCTAATAAAGTCCACCAGCAAGCACCTGATGTTGTTTTAGCAACGAATTCACCAATAAATCCAAATAAACTTGCAAATAATTTCATTAATCTTTTCCTCCTTTCTTATAATTTTTATAATTATTATATTTTACTCCAAATAATTTGTAAGTAATTGGTAATACTACAAAGGTGGCTAGTAGTAAACTAAATACTATACAATTATTTAAAATATTATCTTTAATTTGTGTTATAAATGCAACATAAATTAAACTAGTTATAAAAGTTGTAATTTTATATATGGTTCTTCTTTTTTTATTAATTAATGGTCTTTTTTCTGTGTCAGCTGGAGCATATATAGCTAATAATATTATACAACTTATAGATATCATTAATCTTAAGTATAAATTTATTAAAATTTTTTCACATATAATTGGAACTAATGTAAATGTAAATAACGAAGCAATCCAACAATGTAAGCTTTTTTTAGCATGAACTCCAAATGCACTTAATCTTAATATACTATATAAGCCCATTAATATAAGAAGTGTTCTTAAATTACCAAAGAAATATGATAATCCAAATATTACTATTAATTTAGTAATGTTCAAATATAAGCTTGATAAACCATACTTGATTTCTTTTAATTTAGTATCATCATAATTACAATACCGGGTTATCTTATTCATCATGGAATTTATTAAAAGATCTTTCATTTTTACCACTTCCACGAACATTATAAAATAATATTTTATTTAAATGTTTTAATTAAAAATAACTTTTGACTTTTTGTAAAACATTAAATAAATAATTAAAAAAAATATTGTGTATTGCATTTCATGTCAAAAAAACATTAAGTTAAGCAAACTAATAACATTTATTTATTATCTATGATATGATGTAAATGTGCTCGAGAGTATTAATAGTTAGACTAACTAAGCTATGGGTTTGTGGCCAAAACCTGTAGTCACAGGGTTTGCGGTAAATTTTTAGAAGGGAGAATGATTGTGATTAGGCGTGGTAGAGTTAAGTGGTTCAATAATGATAAAGGGTATGGATTTATTGAAATTGGATCAGAAATAAATGAAGACGTTTTCGTTCATTATTCTGCGATTGAAAAACCAGGTTATAAGACTTTAAAAGAAGGCGATATTGTTGAATTCGTATTAGTGAAAACAGCAAAGGGTAACCAAGCAATTAATGTCAAAGAATTGAAATTAACTACTTTAGTGTAGTTTTTTTCAATTTTTTATGGTATATTTTATATAGAGGTGATAAAATGAATTTTCAAATACGTGGAGAAAGAATGGAAGTAACAGATTCAATGAAAGAATATGCTACTGATAAACTTTCTAGAATGGAAAAGTATTTTGATAATCCAAACAATATAGTTTGTAAAGTGATTTTTAGTATTAGAGGTAGAGAACAAAAAGTTGAGGTTACTATTAATGGTGGTAAATATGACTTAAGAGCTGAGGTATCACATAGTGATTTATATGCTGCGATTGATTTAGTTGTTGATAAGTTAGAAACACAAATGAGAAAATATAAATCTAAATTAATGAGTAAAGATAGAGTTCAAATTGTTTATAATGAAGAGGAAATTATAGATGATGACGAAATAGAAGAAATAGTAAAAAGAAAAAAAGTTTATTTAAAACCAATGCATGAAGAAGATGCAATATTAGAAATGGAACTTTCTGGACATAATTTCTATGTATATAAAGATATTAAAACAGAAAATGTTAATGTTTTATATAAAAGATATGATGGAACTTATGGAATTATAGAGACTAACTAAAGCGAGAAATCGCTTTTTTCTTTTATTTTAATTTAATACATGGTAAAATATTTAGTAGGAGATGTTATAGATGAATATATTTACAAAATTATTTGACAGAGAATATAAAGAATTACAAAGATTTGATAAGCTAGCTGATGAAGTTATGGCTTTAGATGAAGAAATGGGTAAGCTAACGGATTTAGAATTAAAAGCTAAAACTCAAGAATTTAAGACTAGATTAAAAGATGGAGAAACTTTGGATGATATATTAGTGCCTGCTTTTGCGGTTGTTAGAGAGACTGCATATAGAACGATAGGAGAAAAGCCATATAAAGTTCAAGTTATTGGTGGTATATGTATACATTATGGTAATATAGCTGAGATGAAAACAGGTGAAGGTAAAACTTTAACAAGTACTATGCCTGCATATTTAAATGCGTTATCTGGAAAAGGTGTTCATGTTGTTACAGTAAATGAATATTTAAGTGTACGTGATGCTGAATGGATGGGTAAGATTTATAATTATCTTGATGTTAGTGTAGGAGTTAATTTGAAAGATGCTACCCCTGAGCAAAAAAGAGAGGCATATAGTAAAGATATTACATATACAACTAATAATGAATTAGGGTTTGACTATTTAAGAGATAACATGGTTGTTAGAAAGGAAAATAGAGTACAAAGACCTTTAAATTTTGCAATTATAGATGAAGTTGACTCAATATTAATAGATGAAGCAAGAACTCCATTAATTATAAGTGGTGGTGTAAGTAAAAGTGCAGATTTATATAAATTAGCGGATAGAACGGCTAAGAGTTTAACTACTGATGATTATGTGTTAGATGAAAAAACTAGAAGTGTTACATTAACTGAAGAAGGTATTGTAAAAGCAGAAAGATTATTGAATGTTGATAATTTATATGATATTAAGAATGCTGCCATAGTGCATAATTTAGATAAGGCTTTAGTTGCTAATTATGGATTTAAAAAAGATGTGGATTATGTAGTTGATAGTGATAAAATTATAATTGTAGATGCATTTACTGGTAGACTTATGCATGGAAGACAATATAGTGATGGACTTCATCAAGCTTTAGAAGCAAAAGAAGGGGTACATATTAATGAAGAAACTAAAGTTTTGGCTACGATTACTTTTCAAAATTTATTTAGAATGTATAATAAGTTATCAGGTATGACAGGTACGGCTAAAACTGAGGAAGAAGAATTTAGAAACATTTATAATATGTATGTTATTGTAATTCCTACAAATAAGCCTGTTATTAGAATAGATGAAGAAGATTATGTATTTATGAATAAAAGAGGTAAATATAATGCTATTGCTAATTATATAGAAGAAATACATAAGACTCATCAACCTATATTAGTTGGTACTGCATCAATTGAAAGTAGTGAATATTTAAGTGGTTTATTAAATAAAAAAAGAATTCCACATGAACTATTAAATGCAAAGAATCATGAAAGAGAAGCTCATATAATTGAAAAAGCTGGTCAAAAAGATGCTGTTACTATTGCAACTAATATGGCTGGACGTGGTACAGATATTAAATTGGGTGAAGGTGTTAAGGAATTAGGTGGTCTTTTAGTAATAGGTACTGAGAGACATGAAAGTAGACGTATTGATAATCAATTAAGAGGTAGAAGTGGTAGACAAGGAGACCCAGGTAGAACAAGATTCTATGTTTCTATGGAAGATGACTTAATGATTAAGTTTGGTAGTGAAAAAATAAAATCTTTAATGGGTAGTCTTGGTTTTGACGAAAATACACCTATAAATCATAGAATGATGAGTAAAAATATTGAATCTAGTCAAAAGAGAGTTGAAGGATTTAACTATGATAGAAGAAAAGCATTACTTGATTATGATAATGTAATTAGTAAACAGAGAGAAATTGTTTATGAAAGAAGAAATGAAATATTAGATAAAGATAATATAAAAGATAGAATTTTAACTATATTTAAAGAATTTGTTATTGATCAAATTAATAATCATTTTCCACCTGAGGATACAATTACACATAATGATGTAGTTAATATATGTGAGTACTTTAATGCTAATTTACTTAAATCTAAAAAATTAGATGAGAAAGAATTAGAAAGTAAGAGTATTCCTGAAATGCAAGATTATATTTATGATATAGTTGTTAATGATTATAATTCTAAGCTAAGTGAAGTTCCTTTAGATATTCAAGATGATTTTGAAAAAGCTATTACATTAAAGGTATTAGATAAGAATTGGATGAATCAACTTGATAATATGGAACATTTAAAAGAAGGAATTGGATTAAGAGGATATGCTCAGACTAATCCATTACAGGCTTATGCACTAGAGGGTTTTGAACTTTTTGACAATATGTTAAAAGAGACTAATAAAGAAATAACTACTTATTTACTTAAAGCAGAAGTTAGACAAAACTTAGAAAGAGTTGAAAACAAAAATATTAGGACTAATGATAGTAAAGAAAAGGTTAAATCAAAACCTGTTAAAAAGAATCAATCTGTTGGTAGAAATGATCCTTGTCCTTGTGGCTCAGGGAAAAAATATAAGCAATGTTGTGGTAAATAGCTTTTTTCTGAGTTTTATGAAGTTTGTTAACAATAAAAATTTTTGTAAATAAAATCAAGTTAATATTATTATTAACTTGATTTTTATGTTGTTATAAATAATTAATAAATGTTTTGCTTGCAAAAGTTAGAGATGTTGATTTATTAGTTGCTAAATATACATTTATATTTGGTATTTTTTTATTTATTGTTAATTCTTTTATATCTTTAAAGTTTCTTTTAGCCAAATCAATTATTACGAATCCAATTCCCAGACCAATATTAGTAAATTCACTTATCAATTCTTGACTTACTACTTCCATTTTTGGAATAAGTTTTACGTTACTTTGAAGAGCAATATAGTCTAAAAGTTTTCTACTATTTGATTCCTCTTTTTGTAGTATAAGTGGATAATTATTCAAGTCATCAAAACTATTTATTTCATCTTTATAAAATATTGGATTATAAATAAATCCCTCTTTTAACTCTTTTATTTTTTTTAAATTTAAATTTGTTTCTTTAATATTAATTTCATTAAATATTACAAAATCTAATTTTCCAAGTTTTAAATCTTTTATTAAGCTACTTGTTAAATCATTAGTAATATTAATATTTATATTTGGATAATCAGAATGAAATTTTTTTAAGGCTTCAAGTAAAATTAATTTTGTTAGTGTTGTTGAACAACCTATTTTTATTTCACCTTTTGATAAGTCTTTAAAAGAAGTAAGTTCTTTTTCTGCATTGTTAATTAATTCTAATGCACCTTTAACGTAATCAAAAAACATTTTTCCTTCTTCTGTAAGTTCCATTCCTCTATTACTTCTTAAAAACAATGTCCCACCTAATTGCTCTTCTAGTTTTTTTATTGATTGAGATATAGCCGGTTGTGATATATGTAGTTCTTCACTAGCTTTAGTCATATGTTTTTGTTTTGCTACTACATAAAAAATTCTATATAATTCTAAATTAACATTCATTATAAGTTTTCCTTATAAATATTATAACATAAATATATTTTACTTATCAATAATTGCAACATATAATTTAGTTAGAAAGAAGGAATAATATGCTAAAAGATAAAAATATAGTTATAGGAATAACAGGTGGTATTGCTAGTTATAAGATTTGTGGATTAATTACACATTTAGTTAATGAAGGTGCAAGGGTAAAAGTTATTATGACAAAGAATGCAACAGATTTTATTAATCCTTTAACTTTTGAAGTCTTATCAAAAAATAAAGTGGCAGTAGATATGTTTGTAGAAGAAAATTGTAATTATATAGGACATATTGAGTATGGTCAACATGCTGATATAATAGTTATCGCACCTGCAACAGCAAATATAATAGGGAAAATTTCTTCTGGCATTGCAGATGATATGTTATCAAGTACTATTGTTGCTTCAACAAAACCAGTATTATTTGTTCCAGCAATGAATGAATATATGTATTTAAATAGGATAGTTCAAAATAATATAGAAAAACTAAAAAGTTATGGTTACTTATTTTTGAAACCTGAAGTTGGGACGCTTGCATGTGGTACAAGTGGCATAGGTAAATTACCAAATACTAAAATAATTTTTGATAAAATAAAAGAAATTTTAAGTAAGGAGAGTTAAAAATGAAAGTTTTATTAACAACTGGTACATTTGATTTAAATGGTGGTAAAAAATCTGGACTAATAGAAAAAATGTATTTAAAATTAAAAGAATATACCAACTATTATATTGTTCATTCTCATTGTTACATCAAAAATGGCTTTTTTACATCTGTACCTGTGCCTTGTGGGGCTTTAGATGAAATAGATGAGGTATTAAAAGTAATTAAACAGTATTATAAAAATAATTTTACTCTTGATTATTATAAAGTAAATTTAAAAGGTCATAGATGCTTAATTTTAGGAAAAGAAATTGAGGATTTAAAAATAACGGAATATATAGCAAGAAATTTGCCAGAAAAATTGTGGGAGGAATAAAATGAAAATAATAATTACGTCAGGTGGAACAAGTGAAAGAATAGATAATGTAAGGAAAATAACAAATAGCAGCTCAGGTAAGCTAGGATGTGTGATAGCTAATAAATTAATGGATTTGTATGGAGAAAAAATAGAGAAAATTTATTATATTTGCTCAAAAAACTCTTTTAAACCTAGTCATGAAAAAATAGAAATTATTGAAATATTTGATACACATGATTTAGAAACAGTTGTTAAAAATTTATTTTACTCATACTGATGGTTTTGTATGTTTTTTGGAAGAACACATAATAAAAAATAACCTTATAGTTATTTTTTATTTTTGATATGTTTTGTTAAATAGATTATTTCGGGTAAAGTAAATATATTTGAAATTACTTTCTAAACATTAACCTTTATATTCTATATTTTCTTCTTTTAGTGTAGGAATTGAATTAATCAATTTATTATAAGCTTTTTCATAATCATCTGTTGCTATTTTAATCTTATGAATTGATTTATACTTTATGCTATCAATAAGTTTTAAGTATTCTTCTTGTTGTTTAATACTATTTTCTATACTAAATTTTTGGTATTGATGATGTTGTCTTTTTAAACGTTTCTCATATAATGATGTATCTTTTAAGTATAAAACTACAAAATAAATGTTAAAATCTAAATCTGAAAGTTTTTTTACTAGTCTTTCATATATATCGTCGAAACTATAATCTTTAAGTCCTAGTTTTGTATAAACTTCTTCTGAAAAAAATGTACGATCAAATATTAAATTTAATTCGGTTTCTTCTAATGATTCCATATAATTTAATAAATTTAAATACATATTTTTACTTTTTTGATATCCGGTTTTAGTTTTATCCTTTATTCCGGTTAGTCTGTATAAATTAGAAGTTGATAAATTATCTCTTAAGAAATTGGCCATTGTACTTTTTCCAACTCCTTGTGGACCTTCTATTATTATTATATTTCCTCTTGAATTTTTCATTTTACCTCCTTAAATTCAATAACTATTATTTTTAAATAACTTTATAACGTTTAATTATTAATTGAAGTATTTAAATTTATATTAATGTAATCTATGATAAAGCACTTTTGATGCTATAAGTGTAAAACCTTTTTGTTACATTTTTGAGCATTGTCACGCCATGTTAATTATATCACAGAGCATAAAAAAAGACACTAAATAAATTTAATGAATAATAATAATTGTATATAAATTTATTTTTGCATGTTATAATTATTGAAAAGGTATGTGATTATATGTGTACAAATTTAAGTAAATGGCATTTTGATGTTGAAAATGATAAATTAGTAGATTTAGTTTTAGAAGGTAAAAAAACGGCTTATGTTGATATATATAATGGAGAAAAAGTAGAATTAAATAGTGAATCAGTTTTGATATATGATAATGAAAAATCAGCATGTATTACAAAAATTATAACAACAAAAATTTGTAAATTTAAAGATATAAAGTGGAATCTTGCTAAATTAGAAGGAATAGGTAATAGTTTAGAAGAATGGAAAGAAAGAAGATATAATTATTTTAAATCAGTTAATTCTAATTTTAATGATAATACTTTAGTTTTAGTAAAGGCATTTGAAGTTACAAAAAATTTAAAAGAAGAGATTATCATTGGGTAAATTAATTGCTGAAAATAATATAGAAATATTAGGTAATATAAAAACTATAAGTGAAATAAATGCTGGCTTTAATAATACAATATTTGATGTTAATGATAAATATATTATAAAAGTGTGTGGAAATAAAGATTATGAAAATCTTTTTGATGTAGAAAATAATTTTTATAATGAATATAAAACTAAATCTTTTATACCAAAGTTATACAAATATGATAAAAGTAAAATTATTGTTCCTTTTGTTTATGAAATTATTGAAAAAATAGATGGTAAATCTATATATTACTATTGGTATAAATGGAATGAAATAGAACGAGAAAACTTTATTAAAGATTTAGTAGAATGTTTAAATAGTATTCATGTTCATAAAAGTGTTAATGATGATTGGAAGAATAAAATAAAAAATGAAGTTATAAATAATTTTAATAAGTGTAGTGAATTTTTTAGTGAAAAAGAAAAAACAATGATTAAGAAATCTTTTGATTTATATGATTATATTCTTAATGATAACTATTACTCTTTGATACATAATGATTTGCATTTTGATAATATATTTTTAGATAAGAATAATCAAATTAAGATTATAGATTTTAACGATTCTTTAGTGGCACCTTTTGATTATGATTATAGAATATTATTTATGTGTGAAGAAAAACCTTGGAAGTGGGCTAATATTGAAATGGATCCTTATCAAAAACCTGAAGATTATAAAAATATAAAATTATATATTAAAAGATATTGTGATAAATTGAATAAAATTAAATATTTAGATGAAAGAATGTATATTTATGAAATATTAGATGATATGAGAAATTTACCTAAATATAAATTAAAGGAACAAGTTGATAATATAGTGGAAAAGTCAAAGAGAATACTTGATATGAGTAAGGAAGTATAATTATGAAGATAGAAGAATTAAATAAAGAATATGATAAGTTACAGTGTTTATATGGCGATAAGAACTTAAAATCTATTTATAATGGAGGATGTATAAATAATCCTGATATTTGTTTTGTATTTATGAATCCAACTGGAAGAAATATAGCATCCAGTCCAAATTGGAATGGTAGAAGGTCTCCTTGGATTGGAACTAAGAATATATGGAAATTGTTTTATAAAATAAACTTGCTTGATGAATGCATTTATGAAAAAATAATTAAAAAGAAACCTTGTGAATGGAACGAAGAATTTGCAGATGTAGTATATGACAATGTAGAAAAATATAAATATTTTATAACTAATTTAGGGAAATGTACGCAAGTGGATGCAAGAATTATACCAAATTCTGTTTATGTAAAATATTTAAATTTACTACTTAAGGAAATAGAAATAATTAATCCTAAGATAATTATTACTTTTGGAAATCAAGTTAGTTCTATTTTACTTAATAAAAATATATCTGTTTCACAATGTAGGAAGCAGTATTATACATTAAACATTTCTAATAATATTTATAAAGTTTATCCTGTTTATTATCCTATAGGCAATGGTATGATGAATATAGATAAAGCAATTGAAGATTTGAAATATATTATTGATAATAATGTTAAACATGTGTAATATTGGGTATGAAAAGATTAAATTCATATCTTTTTTCTTTTACTAATGATATAATTATTTTGATAGGAAAGTGTTAGTATGAAAGATGGATATTATAAAAAAATAAATATTATAAGAGTATTTTTATGTATAGCAATTCTTTTATATCATCTTGATATTTTAAAGGGTGGTTATTTAGCTGTATGTGCATTTTTTGTTTTGAGTGGGTTTTTAATTACTAAATCTTCTTTTGATAAAGATAATTTTTCTATAGTTAACTATTATAAATCAAGATTTTTAAAATTATATTTGCCATTATTAATAGTAACTTTTGGTACTATAGCTGTAATATCATTGTATCCAGATATATTTTGGTTGAATTTAAAACCTGAAACTACTTCTGTAATATTAGGTTACAATAATTTTTGGCAAATTAGTTCTAATTTAGATTATTTTTCTAGAAGTATTAATTCACCATTTATGCATTTGTGGTATATGGCAATTATTATGCAATTTGAATTGATTTTTCCTATTATATATATTTTATTGAAAAAAGTTGGAGAAAAAATAAATAAGTGTATTCCATGTATTTTAATGAGCATATTGTCAATTTTAGGAATTGTATATTTTTGTTATATAAGTAAAACAGGTAATATGACATTACTTTATTATAGTACATTTACTAGAATATTCTCATTACTTATTGGTGTTACTTTGGGATTATTTGTAAATTATTTTGGTAATAAGTTAGTGTTTATGAATAATAAAGTTTCTAATATTTGTTTTTATGCCTATTTGGTAGTATTATCAAGTATGTTTATTATGATTGACAATAGTTCTAAATATTTTGTTTTATGTATGATTTTATCTAGTATAATTTCTATTAGATTGATTCAATATTCATTAGTGGATGTAACTGAACTTAATAAGTTTGATTATATAGTTAAAAAAATTGCAAGTATTACTTATGAGGTATATTTAGTTCAATATCCAGTTGTATTTTTATTTCAGTATGTTAGCTTAAGTACTATATTGAAAATAATTGTTATAGTTTTGTTAACAATATTTATATCAATTTTAATACATTTTTGTATTAATAATAAAAATAAACAATATAGGGTACCTCAGTATTTACTGATACCATTATTTTTAGTAATATGTGGATATGGAATATATCAATATTATATTACAGAAGATCATACTAAAGAAATGAAACAATTGCAGGAACAATTAGTAGAGAATCAAAAGTTAGCAGTTGAAAATCAAAATAAATATAAAGAACAATTAGCAAAAGAAAATGAAGATTGGAATAACATATTAAAAGACTATGAGAATGCAGAAAATAATATGGGGGAAGTTGTTAAGAATTTGAATGTTGTTGGTATAGGAGATTCTGTCATGCTAGGAGCGGTTGATAATTTGTATGCTATGTTTCCTAATGGTTATTTTAATGCTAAGATTAGTAGAACTGCTTGGGTAGTTGGGGGAATTATAGAAAATTTGGTTAATAAAAATATGCTTGGAGAACCTGTTATAATTAATTTGGGTGCCAATGGAGATTGTTCTAAATCTTGTAAAGTTAATATTATTAAACAATGTGAAGGAAGAGATATTTTTTGGATTAATACTACTAATTTACCAAATGTTAATTCAAATTTATTAGCACTTTCTAAAGAATATGATAATGTTCATTTAATAGATTGGTATACAATGTCTAGAGGACATGAAGAATATTTTTATTCAGATGGAATTCATTTGACTGGTATTGGTAGGAAAGTATACACTGAGGCAATTTATAATGCAATACATGATGTTTATGTGGAGAAATATAAAATAGAAAAAGAAAAGATGTTAGAAGAACATGAATTAGAAGAAAAAAATAAGATTACTTTTTATGGAAATAATATATTATTAAATGCATATGAATATTTAGAAAGTGATTTTAGTGATGCTAGTTTTGTGATAGATAATGGATTTAATTATAATAGTTTGAAAAAGAAACTTAATGAAGATAAAGAGAATAATACTTTAACATATAATATTATACTTGCTTTTGATAGTAGTACTAATTTATCTATAAGTGAGTATGAGAGTATATTAGATTTACTAAAAGATAATAATGTTTTAATAGTTTCTAGTAGTAAAAATATTAAAGATATAAAGAAATTAGAAAAAGAAAATATTAAGATATTTAATATGTATGAAGAGATTAAAAATAATAATGATTATTTAATGGCTGATAGATTACATTTAACTGATGAAGGTAGTAAAAAGATGGTAGAATTGATTAGAAAGGCATTTAATTAATATGAAAAAGTTTATAAATAGTTTTAAGTATGCTTTTACTGGTGTTATAAGTTCATTTAAGAGTGAAAGAAATATGAAGGTTCATGTTTCTATTATGACACTCGTAATTATTTGTGGAATCCTGTTTAAGATTGAGGTTTGGGAATGGATAACTTGCTTAATATGTTTTGGCATAGTTATTAGTGCTGAATTATTTAATACGGCTATTGAAACTATTGTAGATATGGTATGTCCTAATAAAGATAATATGGCTAAGAAAGCTAAAGATATATCAGCAGGAGCAGTACTTATGAATGCAATAATGTCTCTAATAATAGGAATTCTAATATTTTTACCTAAGATAATTAATTTAATTAAGTGAGAGTGATTTTATGAGTAGTATTTTAAATTTTGGTATTAATTTTTCTGATAAGAAATGGTATATTGTTTTAAGAGATATATTATTTCTTTTTATTGTTTATTCTATATGTGGTTGGATTTATGAAGAATTAGTTTTTATTTTGGAACTTAATCAAGTCGTTAATCGTGGCGCTTTATTTGGACCTTGGTTACCTATATATGGGTTTGGTGGTTTAATAATTATTTCATTATTTTATAGATTTAAAGATAAAAAAATAATGTTAGGTAAGCTCAATATAAGACCTTTGGTATTATTTTTTGAAACAGTTATATTTGCAACATTAGTAGAACTAGTAGCAACTTATTTAATGGATTTTACTGGTGGTAATTTTAAATCACTTTGGGACTATAGTAATGAATTTCTGAATTTTGAAGGAAGAATAGCTTTAATACCAGATTTAAAGTTTGGAATTGTTGCATTAGTGGGTATTTATTTTTTAGAGCCTTTACTTATTAAATTTTTGTCTAATAAAGAACAAGGTTTGATAGATGGATTGTCGGTTGTTATTTTTATGTTGTTTTTTGTAGATGCTTTTGCTAGAATATGGTTAGGTAATAATTTTGTTGGGTAGGTGTTTATATGAAGTTTACTAAGTATGTAGTTATTGGTACTTTTATATTTTGTTTTATTGTTATAATAAGTGCTTTAGGTACTAGATATTATAAAGATAATTTAATTAAAGATAATCCGCTAGAGTCAAATAGTAATATAGAAAATGTTGTTAAAGTTGATGGTAAATTATATTATTCTACTGGAGAAGAAAGTAAAAAGGTAAGATGTGGAGTTATGGATGGAAAAATAACTAGTCATGTTGAAAGTAATAAATTACCGAGTAGTGATAATCAATCTAATTTTGAAGGAGATTATGAATATCAATATGAAGATGAGAATAGTATAGTTTTATATATTGACGAAAAATTTATGATTTATAAGATTAAAGATTAACTACTTAGGTAGTTTTTTATTTGAAGATGTGAAAAATGTTTCATATAAAATCTAGGCTTATTAAAGTGATTGCTTTTAGTAAAAGTTTGTAATATAATATGATTTGTTTATGGGGGTATTATGGAAGTAAGTAATAAGAAATATTTTATGAAATATTTAAATAGTTTAAAATACTTAGGATGTGGGGCACAAGGTGTATGTTATTTAGATATTAAAAGTAATAAAGTGATTAAGATATTTCATGGATATTTTGATGATGAATATGATAGTGTTAGTGAATATGATGTTATGAAGTTTAGTGATGTAGTTAATTCTACTTTTATGTGGCCTGTAGATGTTGTTAAATATAAAAATCATATTATAGGGTATGTAATGAATTATTCTAAAAAGAAAAATTTATATAAAATTAATCCTTTAGGAGTAGATTTAAATAAGTTTAGTAGTGCAATTAATAAAACATTTGTAGATATAAATCTTCTTACTGAAAGAAATATTAAGATATATGATATTATGTATAATATACTTTATTCTAATGGACAATTTAAGGTTATTGATACTCTTGAATATGGTAATTATGATATTTCTTTTGATGAGAATAGAAGAGGATTTGATTTAGAGATTATGTATTTTTTAGTAGATAGTTACTTTGATGATTTTGTAAATAAAGATATTTTGTTAAAGGAAATGTATTTATCTAAAGAAGTAGATTGTTTGGAATTTTTGAAAAGATTTAGGTATAAACTAAGTGAATTTATTGGAAATGATATTGTGTATTTAAGAGATGCTAAGGGATTAGTTAAGTCGAATAAGAATTCTAGATATGTTAGAGAATTATAATAAAATAAGTTGTTCAACTTTTGGTTTAGTTCATTCAACTTATTTTTTCTTTACCTATAAAATTAATTAGTTTATAATTTTGGTATGGAGTTGGTAATAAATGATATATTTAGATTATAGTGCTAATAGTCCTGTAGATGATAGAGTATTAGATAATTATGTTAGTGTTACTAAAAAGTATATAGGTAATCCTAATAGTAGTCATAAACTAGGGTTAGAGGCTAAAAATATTATAGATGAAAGTTCAATTAAGATAACAAAGTATTTTGATGCGAGTAAAGAAAGTGTTATTTATACTAGTGGTTCTAGTGAAAGTAATAATTTAGTTATTAAGGGTGTTTGTGAATTATATAAAAATAAGGGTAAACATATTATTATTTCGCCAATAGAACATTCTAGTGTAGTAGCACCACTTAATTATTTGTGTAATAAAGGTTTTGAAGTTACAGTTTTATCTCTTACGAAAGATGGAATTATTGATTTAGAAGAACTTAAAAATAGTATTAGAAAAGATACTATTTTAGTTAGTATTTGTTCAGTTGATAGTGAACTTGGGACAATAGAGCCTATAAAAGAAATAGTTAACATAGTAAAAGAACACAATATTATATTCCATACGGATGCTACTCAGGCTATAGGAAAAATAGATATAGATTATACTGGATGTGATTTTATTACTTTTGCGCCTCATAAGTTTTATGGAATTAATGGTAGTGGTGTATTAATGAATATGAATAATATAAAAATAATGCCACTTATACATGGTGGAAGGAGTACAACTATATTTAGAAGTGGAACTCCAGTTACTGCGAATGCCAGCAGTACTAGTGTTGCTTTAGAACTAGCCGTTGAAGATTTATCAAATAGATATGAATATGTTTCCAATTTAAAAAAATACTTGATTGATGAATTAAGTAAATTAGATTATGTACATATAAATAGTCCTAAAAATAGTATACCTAATACACTTAATTTTAGTTTAACTCATATAAAAGCAAGTGAAGTTGTTGATAAGTTAGAAAAGAAGGATATATATTTGTCAACTGTTAGTGCGTGTAGTATGAAAAATAGTCCTTCTAAAAGTGTATTTGCAATTACAGGTAGTGAAGAATTATCAAGAAATTCTATAAGAGTTAGTTTGAGTCATTTAACTAGTCTGAGTGAACTAAAAATATTTATTAAAGAATTTATTAGTATATGTGAGGAGTTAAAGAATGAAAATAATTAAAATAAACGCTATGTGGTGTCCAGGGTGTTTAATATCTAAAAGTATATGGAATGATATAGAAACTGAGTTTCCAAATAATGAATATATTAGTTTAGATTATGATATGGATGAAGAAGAAGTAAATAAGTATAATGTTGGAGATATATTACCTGTTGTTATATTAATTAAAGATGATAAAGAAATTAAAAGAATAATTGGAGAAAAAAGTAAAAAAGAAATATTAGATGAAATAGGAGATATTTTATGAGAAGTTTGTTTAAAAAAATAGGGTATTTTTTATTGATTTTTGTGTTATTTACTAATGGCTTGAATGCTTTGAGTGAAAATTATATTGATAAAGTAAGTGATGTGATGGGTGAAAATACAGAAGAAGATAAAGTAAATATATATTTATTTTATAGTATGTATTGTCCTCATTGTCATGATGAACTTGAATATTTAGATACTCTTAAATATAAAAATGATTATAAAGATAAGATAAATATTTATACATATGAGGTTACTAGTAGTGAAGAAAATAGTGAAAAATTAATAGAAATTAAAGAGATGTATGAAGATAAAAGCTTAGGGGTGCCATTTACTGTTATTGGAGATAAATATATAGTTGGATATGGTGATGGTACTAGTGAGAGAATAGAAAATATTTTAAATGAATACCTGGAAATAGAGGGTGAAACGGATTCTTATAAGTTACCTTTGTTAGGTAAAATAAATGCAAAAAATGCGAGTATAACTTTAGTAGCGATTGTTTTAGGTCTTATAGATGGTTTTAATCCATGTGCAATGTGGATATTACTCTTACTTATTAATATGAGTTTGGCTACTAATAATCGTAAAAAAATGATATGGGTAGGTGTTATATTTTTATTAACTAGTGGTAGTATATATTTTATATCTATGCTTGGTATGGGGGTTATTATTGATTTAGCTATGGTAAGTATAATTAGAGATGTTATAGCGGGCGTGGCTATTATACTTGGTATATTTAATTTAAGAACTTATATAAAAACTAGAAAAGAAACTGGATGTCATGTAGTAGAAAAAAATAAAAGAAAAAATATAATTAATAAAATTAATAAAATACTTGCTAGTAAGAGTTTTTTCTTAGGTTTACTTGGTACTGTGTTTTTAGCAATTAGTGTTAATTTGATTGAACTTGCTTGTTCTTTAGGCTTTCCTACTGTATTTTTAGAAATTTTAAGTATTAATGGTATAGTTAAGTTTAAGAAAATAGTTTATTTACTCGTTTATATATTCTTTTATTTAATTGATGATTTTGTAGTATTTTTAATCGCAGTATTTACTCTTAAATCTAAGGGTATAAGTACAAAGTATAATAAATTAGTTAATTTAATTGGTGGTATTCTTATGATTTTAATGGGTGTTTTACTTATATTTAAACCTGAGTGGATTATGCTTAATTTTTAAAACTTAAGATAAATGTCTTGAGTTTTTTTTCTATTGTGGTAGAATATAGTACAAATTATGGGGGGAAATGTATATGAAAGAATTAACTGGAGTACCATCAATTGATAAACCATGGTTAAAGTATTATGATGAAAAGAGTTTGAATCTTGAAGTACCTGATATGTCAATAACTGATTATATTATTAAATTAAATAAAGATAGAATATTTTTAACTGCTTTAAATTATTTAAATAAAAAAATATCATATGAGGAATTATTTGAAAATATAGAAAAAACTAGCAAGAGATTACAAAGTTATGGAGTGAAAGAAAATGATTATGTTTCTTTAGCTATGCCCTTAACACCAGAAACTATTTATTTAATGTATGGATTAGACAATATAGGTGCAAATGCAAATTTAATTGATCCTAGAGTTCCAGAAGAAAAAATGAGATTTTATTTAAATTTGGCTAAATCAAGATTAGCTTTTGTTATAAGTAGTTATGCTAAAACTATGATAAATGCATCTTTGGGTAGTGATGTAAAAAATGTTATAGATGTTTCTCCTGTGGCTGGTTTATCTAAAAATGAAATTATTAAATTAATGAAAAATTATTCTAAGAGAGATATAGCTAATATTAAGTTTAATGTTATTAAGAAAGAAATTGAATATAATTTTAATAATGCATTGTCAAAAATAAATAATAATAGAAAAATATATAAATACGATCATTTTAGTAATGTTAAAACAGGAAAGTTATTTATACCTGAATATAAAAGTGGAAAAACATCTGTAATTGAATATACTAGTGGTACAACTGGTATACCAAAGGGATTAGGCTTAACATCATCTGGAATGAATGTTACTGCAGAACAATTAATGAATGTTACTGGTGTTAAACCCGGAGAAAGTATTTTATGTATTATGCCACCTTTTATAAGCTATGGTGCGGTATGTGGTATTCATAATTCTTTAGCAAGTGGTTTAGAAATGATATTGATTCCGAATTTTAAATTAAGTGAATTTGCTGATTTAATTATTAAATACAAACCAAATAATATTATATGTGTTCCTTCTTTTATGGAGAGTGTTATAGATAATAATATATTTGATGGAGTTGATTTGTCTTTTATTAATAGAATTATTTTTGGTGGAGATAAAACACCTAAATTATTAGAAGAAAATGTGAATAATTGGTTGAAAAATCATAATTGTTCTTCTACTTTAATTAAAGGTGGTGGTATGGCTGAATTTTCTTCATGTACATTTCTAACACCTTATGAAAGTACTAAAAAACCTGAAATATATGGGATACCTTTACCTTTAGTAACTGCCAAAATAATGAAGGATGATAAAACTGAGTGTACTTATAATGAAATAGGTGAAATATATATAAATTCACCTCAACATATGAAAGAATATCTAGGGAGTTTAGAGGAAACTAATAAATTCTTTTATACTGATGATGATGGTAAATTATGGGGAAGAACTGGTGATTTAGGTTTTGTGGATGAAAATGGTTTTTTTACTTTAACTGATAGAAAGAAAAATATGATTGTTAGACCTGATGGACATAATGTTTTTCCAAATGAAATAGAAGTAATTATTAATAAAAATAAAAATGTTAAGAATTGTGTAGTTATTGGAGTTAGAGATTTAACAACATCTACTGGAGAGTATCCTTATGCATTTATTGAACTAAATGAAAATTGTGATGAAGAAAGCACTTTAGAAGAAATAAAGTTAAGTGTAAATAAATCTTTATCATTAAGAGATAGACCAAGAGAAGCGGATTATATTTTAACATCTATGAAATATAAAACAGAAGGCAAAGTTGATAGAGATGCTTTACTAAAATTGGTAAAATAAACTGATCAAATCTAGAAATAGGTTTGATTTTTTATGTAAATATTATATAATTAATTTAAAGAGTAGGTGAATAAAAATGGGGAATAATTTTTTTACTTTGGCAATAATTTTATTTAATATTTTGCTTACAATTGTATATTTTAGTAAAAAAAGAGTTAATAGTTTTGAAACTATAACTTACAAATATTTAGTTATTATAAATTTAATTGTTAGCTGTCTTGCCATTATGTCGTTTTTTACTATAAAATATAATGCCTCTTTTCAGATTTTAAATAATATAGTAAGTAAATCACTATTAGTGGGTTATCTTGCATGGCTTTTACTATTTACTATTTATTTAATGGGTATTTCTAATAGTAAGGTACTTTATGGATTAAATTTTGTCAAATCAATGATATTTAGAATTGCAATGATTATATTTGTAATAGTTATTAGTTTATGTCCTTTATATTACCATAATGAAAATAATACTATTTATAGCTATGGACCAGCAGCAAATGTTGTGTTTGTAGTGGCGGCATTTATGGTGTTAATATGGCTTATTATAGTATTATTAAATGCTAAGAAAATGTGTAATAAGAAATATTATCCTTTATATGGAATTTTGATATTGGGAACTATTGTTATGTATGTACAATATATTAGGCCTGAGTTGTTATTACTTACTTATTTAATTGGTTTTATTACTTTTTTAATGTATTTCACTATTGAAAATCCTGATGTTAAAATATTAAATGAAATGGAGTTAGCTAAGAGTACTGCATTAAAAGCTAATGATGCTAAAAATGAGTTTTTATCTAGTATGTCTCATGAAATAAGAACACCTATGAATAATATAAAGGGTTGTATAGAAATACTTAATGATGATAGTAGTCTTAGCAAAGGTAGTAAAGAAGTATTAGATGAATTAAATACATCTGTTGATAGTTTATTAGATATGAGTGATGGTATTTTGAATATGGTTCAATTAGAAAGTGGAAATATGAAAGTTGAATGTAAAGAATATAATCCGATGGATGTATTAGATGATGTAACTAAGTTAATAAATAAAAGAATTAAAAGTAGTAAAATAGAGTTTGTAACTAATTATAAAAATATACCTGATAAGGTTTATGGAGATAAGAATAAATTTAAAACAATATTAATTAATCTTTTAAATAATGCTGTTAAGTATACTAATAATGGTAAGATAAGTATGAATGTACTTGCTAGAGAAGATAGAGATGAATGTTTCTTTACTATTCAAATAAGTGATACTGGGAAAGGTATTGAACCTAATATGAAAACGAAAGTATTTAATAAGTTTGTAAGAGAAAATGATGTTAAGAATTCATCAATTTTAGGTTTGGGTTTAGGACTTACTATTACTAAAAGCCTAGTGGAGTTAATGCATGGAAATATTGTACTTAGAAGTGAAAAAGGAGAAGGCACTTATGTGTTAGTTATGTTTTCACAATATTTAAGGTATGTTAAAAGTAATAAAAATGAAGATGTGAAAAAGATATTAATGGTTGATGATAGAATGCTTACTGTTAGTGTTGATAAGATGGTATTAAAGTCTTATGGAATAGATGTTGATTTTGTTAAGTCTGGGGTAGATGCGATTGAAATGGTTAAAAATAATAATTATGATTTAATTTTACTTTATGATGAAATGAATATATTAGATGGAATACAGACTATGAAAGAATTAAAGTTTGATTATGGGTTTGATAAACCAATTATTGCTTATACAGAAAATCTTAAAAATAAAGATAATTTATTAGAAAGTGGTTTTGATGATTTTATTGGTAAACCTATTAATTCTGATGAATTATATGATAAGTTAAGTAAATATTTATAGGAGGATTTATGAAATCAGAGATAGATATTGAAAACTCTCAAAGTAAAGAAGTTATAACTATTGAGTTGAATGTAATTAAATTAGATGATAGAGAAATTATAATGGATTTAAGTAACATTAATGAAGAAGATTTAAATAAATTAAAAGACGCGATTAATGATGAATTGACTTATGTAGATATTGAATTATTTTTTATAGAAAGTGATATACCTTATTATGGAACTGATTATAGTTATGAAATCGTTAATAATAAATTAGTTTTAAAACATAAAGATAAGAAAAAGTTTGAATCTAAAGAAGATATAAATAAAGACTGGGTTTTAGATAATTATTTAAATGAATATTTAAAGTTAAAAGAAGAGTTTATTAAAAGTGAATATAATTATATGATTATTTATTATGATGATGGTATTAAATCTATGTATTTAAATGAAGAACCTAGTAAAAATATATTTATGGATTTATTTTTTGATAAAGGATATAAGGCGATATCTTTATATAAAAAGAGTGAAGATAAGAGTAATTTAATTTATATTAATTCTTATAGTGAGTTATAATACTCTTTTTTTCTATCTTAAATTATGGTATTATTATTATAGGAGTTGATAGTATGACAGTAGTTTTATTTATAATTGGCGTTATAGTTTTAGTAGGATGTTTGATAGCAATATTCTTTATAACTAAGTCTGAAAATATTTTGTCTTTGGCTTATAAGACTCAGTTGTGTGAAAATGATATAGATGATAAGTTAAAAGAAAAAGAAGATTTAGAGTTAAGAGTTATTAATATAATAAATAGACAAATTAAATTAGATATTAAGATATTTGAAGAAGTAAAGAATTTAAAAGTTGATAAGTTGAATAATTATGATAAAGATAGTTTACTTAGTTCTAGTTTTGTTGAGATTAATAAAATATATAGTGATAATCATGAACTTAGTGATGTTAAAAGTTTTGATGGTTTGATTAGGGATATAGAAAAGATAGAAGTGGAACTTATGGGACTTAGAACTCTTTATAATAAGTGGGCTAGTGAATTTAACAATTTATATCCTAAGTTTCCTTATAAGTTAATTTGTAAGTTTAAGAAGTTAACTATTAAAACTTTATATGATGGTAAAGAATTAAGAACTAATGATGAAAAAGAACTAAATATTGAGATTTAGTTCTTTTTTAGATTCCAATCAATTGGAGTTTGTCCAGTTTCAATTAAAAAATTATTGGTTTTACTAAATGGTTTACTGCCAAAGAAGCCATTATATACTGAGAATGGGGATGGATGAACACTTTCTAATACTAAGTGTTTTTTGTTTGTTATAAATACCTTTTTACTTCTAGCGAAATTACCCCAAAGGATAAATACTATTGGTGTTTCTTTTTGGTTAAGTAATTTAATTATGTGGTCAGTAAATAAGTTCCATCCTAAATCTTTATGAGATGCAGCTTTATCTTTTTCTACAGTTAAAACACTGTTAAGTAGAAGTACTCCTTCTTTTGCCCATTTTTCCAGATTACCACTTTCTGGTTCATCAAAACCTAGGTCATCATGTAATTCTTTAAATATGTTTTTTAATGAAGGTGGTTTTTTTATACCATCTTGTACAGAAAATGATAAACCATGTGCTTCTCCAACTCCATGATAAGGATCTTGTCCTAGAATAACTACTTTTACTTTACTATATGGAGTTAATTTTAATGCATTAAAAATGTTATTATATTCAGGAAAACATGTATTTTCTTTATATTTTTCTTTTACTATATTCATGAAATTATGAAAACCTGGACTTTCCCATATTGGTTTTAATATTTCATCCCAATCGTTTCCTATCATTTGTATCACCTATATAAATATAACATATTAATTAAAGTTAATCTATAATTTTATTTATAATATAAATATTTAGCAATATAAGTATTAACATTGATATGTCTGTGATTAGCCATAAATTATTAGTACTAATAAATATACCAAGTAATAGGAAAATAGTAAGAATAATTTTAAATATTAATACAATCTTTTTATTAGTTAAATGTGTAAGATTAGATAAACCTATATATATACCTGATATTATAGAACTAGTGCCAAGTAAACATATTATTAATGCTAAGAAGTAATGTCCATAATTACCAAAGTGATAAGTAAATACTTGTAAGAGTGTTTTTATGTAACTGGTACTATAATGACCAGTATAGGTTAACAATAGTAATGCTATAAGAGTAGAAATAATAAAAGTTATGAAGTATGTTCCTAGTACTAAGGTATTAGGTATTTCTTTTTTATTAGATGAACTTGTGAATGATGCTGTTCCTATTAATAATTCATTTAAGAATATACTTCTTTTTATACCTATTATCATACCTGTTAGAATAGATTTTGAATTAAATGCATCATATATAATATGTTTAATAATGCTTGGTAACATGTAATAGTGTTTTCCAATAGCGAATACACTTATTGAAATAAAGAATATAGATACTATTGGTACTATTTTTGTTATGAGTTTAGTAAGTTCAGAAATATTGTTGTTTAATAATAGTAGTAAAAATATTAATATAATAAAAGATATTAGATATTTATTTATATTAAGTATATTTGATATAGTGTTAGTTTGTATCATTAAAAAAAATATAGAGTAAGTAATTATAAATAGAATTAGAGTTATTATAGCTAAAGATTTTTTATTTAAAGCTTTTTTTGTGTAAAAGTATATACCACTTATGTTACCAAATAAAGTAGTTTCTTTGTATTTGTTACCTAAGTAGCTTTCAGTATAAATAATTGAAGAAGTTAATAAAGTAAATAAAAACATCCATATAAGAGAACCTGGGCCACCTATTATAACAGACATACTTGTTCCGATCAAAGCACCTACACCCATTTTAGTACCTAGTGAAATAAATAAAGTATTAAAGTTTAAAGATTTAATTAAAGTAAATATCTTATAATTTTTAAACTTTATATAAAAAGATAATCTTATACCAAGAATTATTATTAAAAAAATTAATATTAACCATAATATATCTAACATATTATATTTTATTAGATTGAAGTGTATTTTATGTGTCAATTTATGATAAGTTTTGTCGATTTAGTAGATTTTACTAGATAAAGTTGGTACAATGTAGTTGTGATTGATATGAAAACATATTCAAGTAGCAGTAAATTTAAAAATTTAATGAAGATGTTGTTAGTTTGTAGTGCAATAATAGCATTTTTCTTACAAATGGGATTCCATGAATTTTATGATTATATTTTTCCTGTTGTGTTTTTAGTGTTAGCTGTTAAATATTTTAGTGTAAAAGATTAATGGAGGAATTATGTTTATAGATACTCATTGTCATGTTAGTGAAGAAGAGGTTAAAGAGTATTTAGAAAATGCTATTAAAGAAAATGTTAAAATTATAGTGACTGCTAGTGAAGATTTAGATAGTAGTTTGATGAATGTTAGGATTTCTAATATGTATCCTGAGGTTTTTACGTGTATTGGAGTGCATCCATCTAATGTTAGAGATTATAAAGAAAGTGATATTGATAATTATAGAGAGTTGTTAAAAAATGATAAAGTTGTAGCTATAGGAGAAATAGGATTAGATTATTATTATGGTAAAGAAGATAGAGAGTTACAAATTAAAGTGTTTCGTGATTTTTTGGAACTTGCTTCAGAAGTTGATAAACCTGTAGTTATTCACAGTAGGGATGCTATTGAAGATACCATTAATATTTTAAAAGAATATAATGTTAAGGGAATTATTCATTGTTTTAGTGGAAGTTTAGAAACGGCTAGGGAATATATTAAATTAGGTTATAAATTGGGTATAGGTGGAGTTATTACTTTTAAGAATAGTAAATTAAAAGATACTATTAAGAATGTATCATTAGATAACATAGTTCTTGAAACTGATTCACCTTATTTGGCACCTACACCTTATAGAGGTCAAAAGAATGAAAGTAAGTATATTCCTATAATTGCTCAATGTATAAGTGATAATACAGGGGTAAGTTTAGATAATGTTATGAATATTACTACTAATAATGCTATTTTGGTATATAGATTAAAAAATATAAATATGATAAAATAAAAGTGTAAGGGTGATGAGAGTGAATATTCAGAGGGGATTTAAAAATAGATTTGGAAATACATATGATAATCTTATAAGTATAAATTTTGATAATATTAAAGAATTACAGGCCTCTTTGGGCCTTTTTGTTTTAGAAACTAAGAAAGAAGTTACTTTGTTTTCAACTAATAAAGATGAATATAATGGAATAATAATACATGAAATGAAAAATGTAGAAGACTATGATTATGCATTTAGAATTTATAGAGATTATCAAGAATATAAGTATAAAAGGCATTATGATGATAGATTAGTTTCAATGTTACATAGTAAACAACATTTAGTAAAAGATACAGATTTTCCTATTGGAATAGTTAGTGTTGATAATTATGTCGTTGGACAAATTATTAGGTATTATAAAAATAATACTAAGCTTAAAAATATTATTAATAAGAGAGATAGTAGTTTATTTTATCTTAGAATAATAAGAATTTTATTGGAATTAGTTAATAATAATATTTATTATTTAGATATTCATCCTAATAATTTCTTAATGTTTAATAACGATTTAAAACTCATAGATTTTGAACCTTCTTTTGTTTCTTTTAAAGAGGAAGATCTTAAGTATTTAGTTTATAATTTAGTTAATATGATAAATAGAATTAATAGTTATTTAGGTATTGAATTAATTAAAGATTGTAATAATTTAGAAGGTATAGTGAATACTTTAAGTAAAGAATATGTTTTGTCTAAAGAAAAACCACTAATCGTTAGTTAGTGGTTTGACTATTTTATGTATTTATGTTTTAAACAATAGGGCACAACTTCATTTTTTAGAGTATTAGATAATATATCTGTATTTTCACTTGAGTCATACCATAAAAATTTTTCTATTTCTTCTGAAGTACTTAACTTTCCTTCTAGTGTTCCATTATATTTAAATACATAGAAATGAATAGGTGTTTTGCCATCACTAGTAGCTATTTCATCAAATTCCATTATTAATTCAAATAAAGAATTATCTATTAAAGCTTGAGGCCCTAGTTCTTCATGACATTCTCTAATTGCGGCTTCTAATGGTGTTTCTCCTTCTTCAACTCTACCTCCAATCATTTGATAAGTAGGTCTTTTTCTAGGTTTATCAATTAGAAGTTTATTATCTTTAAAAAACATTGTTCCAACAACATTCATAGTGTAAAATCTCCCTTCTGTTAAATTATATCATAAAAAACCACTAAATGTTAGTTAGTGGTTAATTTTAATTCATTGTCTTTATAATCTATGGTAACTATTGAATTAGATTTTATTTCATTATTTATTAATTTTTTAGCAAGTAAAGTTTCTAATTTACTGCTTACTAATCTTTTTAGTGGTCTTGCTCCATAAAATTCATCATAGCCAGTATTTATAAAGTATTCTTTTGCTTCTTTAGTTAAATTTATTTTTACATTAATATCTATTAGTCTATGTTCTATTTCATATAATATGTTATCTAGAATTTCGCATAAGTCTTCTTTATTTAGTTTATTAAATACTATTATTTCATCTAGTCTATTTAAAAATTCTGGTCTAAAGTATTTGTTTAGTTCACTTGTTATTTTGTCTTCTTCATTACTTAGTACATATTCACTACCTACATTAGATGTCATAATTATTATAGTGTTTTTAAAGTTAACTGTTCTACCATTTGAATCAGTAAGCCTTCCTTCATCTAGTATTTGTAATAATAGGTTAAGTACATCTGGATGAGCTTTTTCAATTTCATCAAAAAGTACTATTGAATATGGATTTCTTCTTACTTTTTCAGTAAGTTGTCCACCTTCTTCATAACCAACATATCCTGGTGCGGCTCCAATTAATCTAGAAACTGAATATTTTTCCATATATTCACTCATATCAATTCTTATCATGTGTTTTTCATCATCAAATAGTTCATATGCTAAACTTCTTGCAACTTCTGTTTTACCAACACCAGTAGGTCCTAGAAACATGAATGTACCAATAGGCTTATTTGGGTCTTTTATACCACTTCTTGACCTTATAATAGCGTCACTTACAAGTTTTAATGCTTTGTGTTGACCTTTAACTCTTTTCTTTAAGTTGTCGTATAAATTTAATATTTTATCTTTTTCACTACTTATTACTTTTGAAATTGGTATGTTTGTCCACTTGCTTATAACATTTGCAATATCATCACTTGTTACAGTATCTGATAATATTCCGTTTTTACTATTTTTAGATAATTCATCTAATTTATCTTTTAGTTTTGGTAATATTTCATTTTTTATTCTTGCTGCTTGTTCTAGGTTATAAGTGTTTTTAGCATTTTCAAATTCATAAGTATATTTAGATATATCAGATTTAACTTTTTTTATTTCTTCATTTGTATTTTTTTCTTCTTTCCATTTAGAACTTAGTTCTTGTTCCTTAGATTTTAAATCATATAATTCTTTATCTAATGATTCAAGTCTTTTTATAGAAAGTTCATCTTTTTCTTTTTTTAGTGCTTCTTTTTCTACTTGTAATGTAAGTATTTTTCTTGTTATTTCATCAAGTGAAGTAGGGACACTATCCATTTGAACTCTTATGGTAGCACATGCTTCATCGACTAAGTCAATAGCTTTATCTGGTAAAAATCTATCTGTAATATATCTATTAGATAGGGTTGCTGCGCTTATTAATGCTTTATCTTGAATTGTAACTCCATGATATATTTCAAATCTTTCTTTTAAACCACGAAGTATTGTTATTGTGTCTTCTACAGTTGGTTCAGCGACTATTACTTTTTGAAATCTTCTTTCAAGTGCTCCATCTTTTTCAATGTACATTCTGTATTCATTTAAAGTAGTAGCACCTATTACATGTATTTCTCCACGCGCTAGCATAGGTTTTAGAATATTACCTGTGTCCATAGCACCATCCACAGCGCCTGTACCTACAATTAAATGAATTTCATCAATAAACATTATTAGATTTCCTTCACTTTTCTTTATTTCATCAAGTACTTTTTTTAGTCTTTCTTCAAATTCTCCACGGTATTTAGCACCTGCGATTAAACTAGCCATGTTAAGTTCCCAAATTGTTTTATTTTTTAAACTTTCTGGAACATCTCCTTTTACTATTCTTTCGGCAAGTCCTTCTACAATAGCTGTTTTACCTACACCTGGTTCTCCTATAAGAACAGGGTTGTTTTTTGTTTTTCTAGAAAGTATTCTAGTGATGTTACGAATTTCTTCATCACGACCAATAATAGGATCAATTTTACGATTCTTAACATCTTCATTTATATTACGACCATATTTTTCTAAAACATTTTCGTTTTCTTCATTATTCATATTAAACATTTTAATTACCTCCTTTTTACATAGTGTATTATATCATAAAAATTAGCACTCGTCAATGGAGAGTGCTAACAAAATTAACTCTAATTTTTGACAATTATATATATATTTGATATAATACTTTTGCAAAGGATGATTATAGATGAAAAAATATAAGCCTAAAAAATGGTTTACATATACAAGATTATTTATTGTATTTATGATTATTTTTACTTTAGGAAGGACTACTAATGTTGTTTATAATGTGGTAAATTCTAAAGATGAAAACGAGAATAAAGCTTTAGATCATAAAGTTATTGCTGAAAATAAAGAAGATATTTATTATGAAGAAAATCCTGTTTTGACTAAGTATTTAAGTATACCTGAGAAAGGATTTGTTGTAAGTAATAATAATACTAAATATAGTTTAAGTACTGAAGATTTTAATTTACTTGTGGCTGTTGTATCTAGTGAAAGTAATAAGAAATTAGATGATATTATGGCTGTTATGAGTGTTATTTTAAATAGATGTGATAGAAGCGGTAAGACTCCAGTTGAAGTTATTACTGCACCTGGACAATTTTCCGGATATTTACAAGGATATTATAGAAATTATTTAAATGCTGATAATACTTTAAAGAGTAATACAACTTTAGTTCAAGAAGTAGTTAATGATGCTTTAAATGGTGTTAGAAATAATAAATATTATAGTTTTAGATCATGGAATAGTTATTATTATGGTGAAAACTATATAGTAGAATATGGAAATAGGTTTAATTAATGGAAAAGTTTGAGTTTAAGAAAAGTCTAGGACAAAATTTTTTGATAGATAATAATATTAAGAGAAAAATAGTAGATTCTGCGTCAATTGATTCAGAATCTTTAATACTTGAAGTGGGACCTGGTAATGGTGCGATTACTAAGTTATTAGTTGAGAAAGATGTACCAGTTATTGCTTTTGAAATAGATACTAGACTTAAAAGTGAACTAGATAAAATAAAAAGTGATAACCTTAAGGTTATTTATGGAGATTTTCTTAATGTTAATTTAGATGATGTATTAAAAAACTATAAGTATAGTAATATCCACTTAATAGCAAATCTTCCTTATTATATAACTACACCTATAATTAATAAAGTAATTAGTGAAGTATGTATAGATGAAATGATTATTATGGTTCAAAAAGAGGTGGGAGATAGATTTAAGGCTAGCCCAAGTACTAAGGATTATAATAGTTTGAGTGTTTTTTTACAATATTATTTTGATATAGAAAAAGTAGTTTTAGTTAGTAAAAATTCTTTTATACCTAGGCCTAAGGTGGATAGTATTGTAGTTAAGTTTACTAGAAAGAAAGAATTATTATATGTTAAAGATGAAGAGATGTTTTTTAAATTTGTTAGAGATTCTTTTAAACAAAAAAGAAAGAATTTAAGAAATAATTTAAGAGAATATGATCTTATTAAATTAGAAAATGCTTTAAAGAAAGTAAATAAAGATTTAACTTATCGTGCTGAACAAATGAGTTTAGAAGATTTTGTAAGTGTGTTTAATTATTATGAAAAAAATAATTAATTATTTTAATAGAAAAATTTTTATAAAGCCAATGAAAATAAAAAAACGTTATGACTACGTGATTGTTTTTGGTGGTTTTGATATGGATTTAAGAATAAGAGAAGTAGTCAATTTATATAAAAATAAAGTTGTTAATAAAATTATAGTAAGTGGTAATCATTCATTATTAGGTAAAAGTAAAATTAAAGAGTGTGACTATATGTATAATTTACTACTTAAAAATGAAGTATTAGACAGTGATATTTTAAGAGAGGAAAAATCTGTTACGACATTACAAAATATTAAGAATTCTATTAAATTAATAGATAAAAATACTAATGTATTATTAATTAGTAATGAATTTCATTTGAAAAGGATTATTACATTAATGAATAAATTTAAAGTAAGCTTTAATTATGATTACTTATTAGTTAGAGATGGAATTACTGATAGAGAGAATTGGTATTTAAATAAAGTAGGTAAGAAAATGATATTTTTAGAATGGGTAAAAGGTTATATATCATTTATTTAATATTATTTTTCATAATATCTTTTTTTGTACATATTATTTTGTAGGGGGTAATATGATAAAAGAAGGAGATTTTGTTACTAGAAAAAGTTATAATAACGATATTCTTTTTGAAGTTATTTTGGTCGAGGATAAAACTTGTTTGTTAAAAGGGGTAGATGTTAGATTGAGTGCTGATGCACCAATAAGTGATTTGGTTTTGTGTGATAGAAATAAAGTAAGTAATAAAGATGACTTTTGTCCAGATATAAATTTTCTTAAAAACATGGATAGGAGTGAGTTTTTTTATTTGCCTGGTAAAATATTACATATAGATGGAGATAAATCATATTTAGATAGATGTATGGAATTTTATAAAAAAAATAATGTTAAAGCTTATGGTAAAAGTATTAAAGAAAATGAGATACCTAATGAAGTAGTAAAATATTTAAAGATGTATAATCCGGATATACTTATTATTACTGGACATGATGCTTATTTAAAAAAAAGAGATAAGAATACAAATAGTTTGTATAAAAATAGTGAGAATTTTTGTAAGGCTGTCATAGAAGCAAGAAAGTATGAAAAGAGTAATGAAAAACTTATTATAATCGCGGGTGCATGTCAAAGTAATTATGAAGAATTGATTAGAAGTGGTGCCACATATGCATCTAGTCCTAAAAAAATTAATATACATGCTTTAGATCCAGCTATTATAGCTACTACTTTAAGTTTATTAGATAAGAATACTGAAGTTGATTTGATAGATTTACTATCTAAGACTAAATATGGTAAAGATGGAATAGGTGGATTAAAAAGTAAAGGTACAATGTATACGGGTTACCCTAGAAATGAGGTGTAACTTGAATTTAGATAGAGAAAAAGCAAGAATAAAAAATTTATTAAATAAACAAGTAAGACTTAAAGTAAATATAGGAAGAAATAAATTTGAATATTATAATGGAGTAATTGTTAATATGTATGATTCATTATTTATAGTAGATGTAAGCGGTATTATTAAAAGTTTTTCATATGCTGATTTATTAACTAAGAATGTATTAATTAAAAAGAATATTTAGTTTACAGTTATATGTAAATTTTTTTTAATTAACTTGATTTAAAGAATAAGTCGTTTTATAATTATAGTATAGTTACAAGGAGGATATTATGAAGATAACTAAAATCGATATACGTAAAGTAAACAGAGAAGACTCAAAAATGAGAGGTATTGCATCAGTATTATTAGATGATGAGTTTGCAGTACATGACATCAGAATTATACAAGGAACTAAAGGTTTATTCATAGCAATGCCTAGTAGAAAAACTAGTACTGGTGGATTTAAAGATATAGCACATCCAATTAGTCAAGAAGTTCGTAGTATGTTTGAAAGAGAAATTCTTGATGCTTATGAAAAAGCTGAAGATACACCAACTACAGAAGAATAAGGTTCTAGTAATAGAATCTTTTTTTGTACATATAATTTTCTAGGTGATATTATGGATACACATAGAGAATTAGAAAGTAATTTTAATCATTCAATTCAAATAAATGAAAGAAAAAGTGTAGTTATAACTGGAGTTAAAAAGTTAGAAAATTTTGATAATAAAGAGTTTTTTTTAGAAAGTGTAATGGGGTATATTTTAATAAAGGGAGAAGGACTTGAACTTATTAAGTTAGATACTTTTCAGGGGACACTTTCTATTAAAGGAATAATAAATAGTTTTACTTATTTAGAAGCGGGAGGAAAGAAATCTAATAAGGAAAGTATGATTTCTAAATTGTTTAAATAATGGATTTAAAGTTACAAATTCTTTCTATACTTTTTTCTTTTGGTTATGGAATAATTTCTAGTTATTTATATAATCTTAATTATAATTTTATACATGATACTACTATACTTTATAAACTTGTTATTAACATACTTTTTTGTGTTAATTTGGGTTTAATATATTTTATATTGATTAAAGTTATTAACTATGGAGTTGTACACATTTATTTTGTATTCTCTTTTATAGTTGGTTTTGTTTTGTTTGTTAATAAGTATAAGTTTTTAAGAAATGTGTTTAATGTTAAGAAATAATTTGAAAAAAGTGTGATATAAAGTATTTGATTAGGAAAGACTAATTTTATAATTGCTATAATAAAGACTTAAGTGATAAGATATTTTAATTAAATTTTCTTTAAATAATTTGAGTAAGGATGGTAAGATTGTAAATATTATTGATAATATAATTTAATTCCTATTACGCAAAATCAAAAAAAATTGAAAAATGCGTAATAGAGTGATTTTGATGTAACAATATTAATAAATATAAAATAACTAAATCTTTTTTCTTTCTATTTCATATAATTTTGGTTATAATAGATATGAAAGGATTTGAAAATGTAATATGTGTGGAATAGTAGGAATAGTAAGTAAAGATAAAAATAAAGATAAAATAATTAAAGATATGGCTAATAAAATTCAACATCGTGGACCTGATGGGGATGGATATTATGTTAATGAAAGTGTAGCTTTAGGTCATAAAAGATTATCTATTATAGATGTTGATAAAGGATCTCAACCAATGTTTAGTAGTGATAAATCATTAGTTATAGTTTTTAATGGAGAAATATATAATTATAAAGAACTTAAGAAAGAATTAAAAGAATATAAATTTAATACTAATAGTGATACTGAAGTTATATTAAATGGATATTTAAAATGGGGTAAAGAAGTACCTAGTCATTTAAGAGGTATGTTTGCTTTTATGATATATGATATTAAAAATAATAGTTTATTTGGTGCTAGAGATTATTTTGGTATTAAACCTTTCTATTATTATAATGAAGATGATAATTTTATGTTTGCATCTGAGATTAAGGCTTTTTTAGGTAATCCTAATTTTAAGAAAGAATTTAATGATAAGTTACTTTCTAGTTATTTAAGTTTTAGTTTTACTCCAACTAGTGAGACATTCTTTAAAGGAGTTTATAATTTAAAACCAGGACATACTATTAGTTATGAAAATGGTAATTTAGATATTAAGAGATACTTTAATATGGAATTTAATACTATTAATAATAGTTATGATGATGCAGTTGATTCTATAGATAAAGTTATGAGAGAGTCTGTTAAACATCATTTAGTTAGTGATGTGCCTGTTGGATCATTTTTAAGTAGTGGAGTAGATTCATCATATATAGTAAGTCTTGCTAAACCTAGTAATACTTATACAGTTGGTTATGAAAATAATAAATATGATGAAACTAGTTATGCTAAAGATTTAACTAATAAGTTAGGTATTAAAAATACTAATAAAATAATAACTAAAAAAGATTATTTTGATGTTTTAGATAAAGTTATATATCATATGGATGAACCAACAAGTGATCCTGCGGTTACAGCTTTATATTTTGTAGCTAATATAGCTAGTAAAGATTTAAAAGTAGTATTGAGTGGTGAAGGAGCAGATGAATTCTTTGGAGGATATAATTATTATAGAGAAGAAGTTGATTTTGCTTGGTATAATAAGATTCCTTATTTTATGAGACATATGGTAAGTAAAGTACTTAGTGTTTTACCACCAATAAGAGGAGTTAATTTTCTTGTTAGAAGAGGTGAAAAACTAGAAAATAGTTATGTAGGTGTTTCTAAAATATGGAGTGAAAGAGAAATTAAGAAATTACTTAATAATAAAGATGGGTATAAGATTAAAGATATAACTAAAGATGTATTTAATGAATATAAAGATAAAAGTGATTTAATTAAAATGCAAGCAGTAGATATTAATTTTTGGTTAGTTAAAGATATATTACAAAAGGCTGATAGAATGACTATGGCTAATTCTGTTGAAGGTAGGGTACCTTTTGTAGATAAAGAAGTATTTAAGATTGCTAGTGGATTACCAACTAATTATAAAGTAACTAAAGAAAATACTAAAGTAGCATTAAGGAGTGCTGCTCAGAAGGTAATACCAACTGAAGCATATAAAAAGAAAAAATTAGGTTTTCCAGTTCCTGTTAGAGAATGGATGAGAGATGAAGATATTTATTTAGATATAAAGAAAAGTTTTGAAAGTGATATAGCTAATAAATACTTTAATACTGAATATCTTAATAAATTATTGGAAGAACATAAAAATAAAACTAAAGATAATTATAGAAAAATATGGAATGTGTATGTATTTTTAAGATGGTATCATGTGTTTTTTGAAAGCTAAGTGCTTTCTTTTTTTTCTTTAATATGGTATTATCTTTGTGAAAGGGAGTGGTAAAATGTCTTTAACGAGTTATTTATCACAAATATTAAATGAAGAAATTATTAAATGTGGATATGTAATACCAGGAGATATTAATAAATTAGTTACTATATCTGGTAGACCTGATTTATCTCAGTTTCAATCTAACTTTGCTATGCAGATAGCTAAAGAATATGGAAAAAATCCTAGAAATATTGCTTTAGATGTAGTAGAGAGTTTAAAGGAAAATAAAATATTTTCTAAGATAAGTATAGATGGCCCTGGATTTTTAAATATAAATGTTAGTGATGAGTTTTTAGTTCAATTTGTTACTAAGATATCTAATTTAGATAATTTTGGTGTTAGTAAAGAAGATAAGAAAAAGATAGTTCTTGATTATGGTGGTGCGAATGTGGCTAAGCCTTTACATGTAGGTCATTTAAGGAGTGCTATTATAGGAGAAGGATTAAAGAGATTAGCTAAATTATTAGGTGATGATGTAATTGGAGATGTTCATTTAGGTGATTGGGGTAGACAAATGGGTATGGTTATTTCTGAAATAAAGATAATGCAACCTGATTTAGTGTATTTTGATCCTAATTATAATGGAGAATATCCAAGTGTTAGTCCTGTTTCAATAAGTGATTTAGAAGTTATTTATCCTAAGGCAAGTAGTGATGCTAAAAGTGATGAGAATAGGATGGAAGAAGCTAGGATTGCTACTAAGATATTACAAGATGAAAGTGAACCTTGTCATAAAGGATATTATGAACTATGGAAGAAAATAGTTGAAGTAAGTGTTGATGATTTAAAAAAGATATATGATAGATTAGATGTTCATTTTGATTTATGGAATGGGGAAAGTGATGCTGATAAGTATGTTTCTTCAGTACTTGAAATATTAGAAGATAAGAAGTTATCTAGAATAAGTGAAGGAGCTCTTATAATGGATGTTAGTGAAGATAAAGATACTACTGAAGTACCACCTTTAATTCTTAAAACATCTGCTGGGTCTATTGGATATCATGCAACTGAGATTGCTACTATGTATGATAGAATGAATAAATATAATCCTGATGAAATATGGTATGTAGTAGATAAAAGACAGGCATTACATTTTACGCAGTGTTTTAGAGCTGCTTATAAATCATCTATAGTTCCTGAAAGTACTAAGTTAAGATATTTTGGATTTGGTACTATGAATGGTAAAGATGGTAAACCTTTTAAAACTAGAGATGGTGGAGTAATGAAATTAGTTAGTTTACTTGAATTAGTTAAAGATTATGAAAAAGATATATTAAGTAAGAATGAAAATATGAGTAGTGAAGAGATAGAAAATATTTCTGATATAGTATCTCAAGGATGTATTAAGTATGCTGATGCTAGTTCTAATAGAGAAACAGATTATATATTTGATATAGAGAAGTTTACTAATGTAAATGGTAAAACTGGGGCTTATCAATTATATTCTAGTGTAAGACAAAATTCTATAATTAATAAAGCTAAAGATATGGGATATTCTATAGATGGAGATATTGTTAATCCTTCTAGTGAAGAAGAAAGAAGATTATTATTAAGTATAAGTAAAGTTAATGATGTATTAAGGAGTGCTTATAATAATAAAAATCTAAATATAATTGCGGATTATTTATATGAAGTAAATTCTTTGTTTAATAATTTTTATAATAGTTTTAGAATATTAACTGAAAGTGATGTTAATAAGAGAAACTCTTGGATTAGGTTAACTAGTGTTACTAAGAGACTTAATGATATGTTACTTAATATTTTGGTTATTAAAGTTCCTGAAAGAATATAAAATGACCTGTGTAGAATAAAAACTAAAAGTAATTAAACGTATAAGTGTAAAAGTTGAAATTTTGTATTTTTTATGGTATCATTTATGTAGGAGAAAGATATGAAACGAGTAACTAAGAAAGATAAGAGAAGATTAATAGTTTTAATGATTATTTTTATTCCATTACTTACATTGTTTTTAAGTAATATGTTTAGTTATTGGTCAAATATTTATAAAAATATTAAGGAAAAGAAAAAATTAGATGAAGAGTATGCTCTTAAGTTAGAGAAAGAAGAATTGCTGAAAAGTGAGATACAAAAATTACAAGATGAAGAGTATGTTGCTAGGTATGCTAGAGAGAAGTATTTATATAGTAAAGAAGGAGAAATTATTATTAAGATAGATTAACTATGAAAGTATAGTTAATCTTTTATATTGACAAACATATGTATTTGATATAGAATGAATATATACAAGAAGAATGGAGAAATAAATTATGTTTGATAAATTAAGTGAAAGACAAAAAGAGGCAGTAATGCATAAGGAAGGACCTTGTTTAGTTCTAGCAGGTGCTGGAAGTGGTAAGACAAGAGTTTTAACGGAAAGAATAGTTAATCTTATTAATAGTGGTGTTAGACCACAAAATATATTAGCTATTACATTTACTAATAAGGCAGCTCGAGAAATGAGAGAAAGAGTATCTAGAAGTATAGGTAGTGATGCTGATAAAATATTTATTGGTACTTTTCACTCTTTTGGACTTAAAGTTTTAAGAGAGAATGCTGATGTGTTAGGATATACAAATAATATAACTATTTTGGATAGAGATGATGTTAATAGTTTGATTAAAAAATTCTTAAAAGAAATGAATTTAAGTAGTGAGAATTATCCTATTAAATATATACTTAATAAAATAAGTTTTGCTAAAAATGAAGGATTAAGTCCTGAAGAATATAGTAAGTTTATGACTAGTCCATTAGATCAAGTAGTTATTAAAATATATAAAAAGTATGTTTCAATGTTAAAGAGAAATAATAGTGTAGATTTTGATGATTTATTAATATTACCTGTTAAAATATTTAAGAAGAGTGATGAAGTATTAGATAAATATCAAGAACATTATCAATATATTTTAGTAGATGAATATCAAGATACTAATATGGTTCAATATGAACTTTGTAAGTTACTTGCTAGTAAATATTTGAATTTATTTGTTGTAGGAGATATGGATCAATCAATTTATTCGTTTAGATTTGCTAATTATATGAATGTTATGAATTTTGAAAAGGATTATCCTATGGCTAAGACAGTTTTATTAGATGAGAATTATAGAAGCACTAATAATATTTTAAAGGCTGCGAATGATGTTATTAAAAATAATAAAGAGAGAAAAGAAAAGAATTTATGGAGTAATAATGGTGATGGAGATAAGATTAAGTATATTAGATGTGAGAGTGAATTAGAAGAAGCTAGAACAGTTATTAATGAAGTTAGAAAGTTAATAAGTAATGGGGAAAAGCCTAAAGAAATTGCGGTTTTATATAGAACTAATGGACAGAGTCGTGTTATTGAAGAAGCATTTTTGAAAGAAAATATTCCTTTTAGAATAGTAGGTAGTTATTTCTTCTATAATAGAAAAGAAATTAAAGATTTAATTGCGTATTTGCATTTAATATATAATACTAATGATGACGTTAGTTTGGAAAGAGTTATCAATGTTCCTAAAAGAGGAATAGGACTTAAAACTTTGGAAAGACTTAGGACTGAATCTAATATTAGTGATGTTTCTATGTTTGAAACTATTAGTAGTGGTAAAGAGTTAGAGTTTAAAAATTTAATATTAGATTTAAAAGAAGAGAGTAAGAATACTAATTTAAGTGGATTAGTTGATTTAATATTAGATAAAACTGGAATGAGAAGTGAGCTTGAAGAGAGTGATACTTTAGAAAGTCAAATAAGATTAGAGAACTTGGAGGAGTTTAAAAGTATTACTTTGTCTTTTGAAGAGAAGGGAATTTATAATTTAGAAGAGTTTTTAGAAAATATTAGTCTTGTTAGTGATATGAGAGAATATAAAGAAGTAGAAGATGGCGTTAGTTTGATGACATTACATTCTGCAAAGGGGCTTGAATTTAATGATGTTTTCTTAGTTGGTTTAGAAGAAGGAATTTTCCCACATATGAGAAGTATGGAAAGTGAAAGTGAATTAGAAGAAGAAAGAAGATTGTGTTATGTTGGTATTACTAGGGCAAAAAAACATTTATATTTATTAAATACTAGACATAGAACATTATTTGGTAAATCAAGTAGTAATATTCCTAGTAGATTTATTGGAGAGATTAGTAGTGATTTAATAGAAAGTAATATTGTTGAAAATAAAACTATTAAAACAGGAGAAATGTATGAAAGTGGTAGAAATGATGATTTAAATGTTGGAGATAGAGTAAGACATGAAAGATACGGAGATGGAGTCGTTGTTAAAATTGATGGTAGTCTTGCGACTATAGCATTTGGATTTAAAGATGGGATAAAGCAATTAGCTAAAAATCATAAGAGTTTAAAAAAGATTGAATTATAGGTGTAATGTATGTATGATATAAAAAAATATGAAAAACTTATATATGGAGAAGAAGTTGTACCGGATATTATAACTGAAGAGTGGTTAAAATATGCTTTAAGAAATGAAAAATTTAAGCAATGGGGATTTGCTTTTAGTGATTTAAGTAGCAAAAAGTTCGTTGGAGAATTTAGTGATGAAATCGTTAGACAAGTGAATTATTCAACTGCAACAAAGTTTCCAGATAATCATCCTTTTAAGTTTAATAGTAATTACTTTAAAACTACTACAGATATTGAATTGTTACATAAAGAAGGACTAAAGGGTGATGGAATAAAAATTGCTGTCATTGATAATGGTTTTAAGGTTACTCCAGTTGAATTAGAAGGTAAAATTAAAAATTATTATGAAAGTTATGGTTCAAGAGGAGAACATTTTCATGGTGAGGTTGTTTTGTCTTATTTAGTTGGAAAGAATATTGGTGTTGTTCCAAATGCTGAAGTAAGTTTTTATGATGTTAATCCTAGTTATTTTGAAGAACATCCGGAGCTAGTAACAACTGATGCTAGAACATTTTTTGGACAATTAACGTATTCAAAATTATTAGAAATATATAATAGAAACTTAAATGGAGAGGGTATTAGAATTGTTAATATTAGTAATGGTTATGGTAAAGCATTGGGAGAAAAATATGAACAACTAAAAGGTAAACTTAGAGAAACTGGTTGTGAAGTTATAGATTCAAACGAATTTGCTAAAAACTTTACTGTAGTTAATATGGATTTAAACAATAGTCAATATTATTTAAGTGATTGGCAAAAATCAAATGTTGAACTTGCAAAAGAAAAGATAATGGTTCCATGTAGTGAAATGATACCTCTTTGGGGAAGTCAATCTGATTATATGTTTCACGGGAATAATACATTTAGTTGGGGAATACCAAAACTATGTGGAATTTATGCATTAGCTTTGGAAGTTGATCCAAAATTAACATTTGAAGAGTTTACTAAAGTTGCTAAAGAAACGACTGTTAATGTTGATGGATTTAATGTTATAAATGCAAAGGCAATTATTGAACAAATTTCTTTAAATTTAGATGGTGAAAGATCATTATAAAAAAACACAGAATTTCTGTGTTTATAAACTTGGGCCTCCACTTGTTTTTTCTTGTTGAGCTAGCACTTCTAACATATTTAATATTTGATTGTCTTTTTCAAGTTGACTTATAAGTTTTTGCTTTTCTTCTTTACTCAAATTTTCGTTGTTAAATATTTCTTTTTTATATTTTTCTATTAAATCTTTATATTTACCTAATTCATTTGAATTAGTTTCTTTTCTTTCTCTTAATTTTTCTATATCATTAGTTAATGAAGTTACTTTAACTTTTGCTTTTTCTAATTCGAATTTTTCAGTGATTTCTTTTTGCTTTTCTTCCGTAGTTTTATTAGTGTATGTTTCTTCTAAAAATAATTTTTCAAATTGTTTTAATTCAGGATGTTTATTACAAATTTCTTTTATATATTGTGTTGCTTGATAATATTCTTCGCTGTCTTTATCAACATTATTGCTGACTTCACTAAAGCATCTAATGATACTTTCTATGCTTTTATCAAATTCTTTTTCAAAATTTTCTCTATAATTTGTTAAATCGTCAATTTTTAATAAATCATGTCTAACTTGATCTAGATCCTTAAGATTAGTTATTACTTTTTTTCTTATTTCAAATTTTTCTTTTAATTCATCTAATTCTGGCTGAGCATTAATCAATTTGTCCATTAATTCATCTGCTTTAGTTACTTCAATGTCAGTTAAATTTTTTGCTTCCTTAATTATATCTTCATATAATTTTGTAAGAGTTTCTAACAATTCTTCATATTGTTTTGGACTATTAGCTTCAAATTCTTTTAAATCTCTTATCACTCTTAACTCATCTAGAATCTCTTCAAACTTTTCATAACTTGTTTTCATAAAACACCTCTTCTATTTTAAGTTTAACTAAATTCTTTAACTTTATCAATAAATTACTGATAAATTGACACTTATTAACATATTTTCTTTATCAAATGATTTTGGTAATTCAAAAGTCGTCCTGAAAAGGTGTTAATTAGTTGATTTGTTATAAAAAATATGTCATATTTATTATAGTATTGTTTATGAAAAGAAAAATATATGACGAATTAGTAAAATGGAAGGAAAATGAAATTAATAAACCAATATTAGTTTTAGGTATTAGACAATGTGGAAAACCTTACATCATAGAAGAATTTTGTAAAAATGAGTATGATATTTATATTAAAGTTAACTTGTTTTAAAGAACTGATAAGTGAATTAAAATTTTATTGCGAACAACTTAATAATGTAAGAGTTATATGCATTGGTTCACTTTTAGGTGTTAAACTTAAAAGATTTTCTAAATCTTTTCCAGTTGGAAAAGTTTATATAAAAAATATGTATCCAATGGATTTTGAAGAATATTTAATTGCTAATAATGAATTATTATTACTTGATACTATTAAAGATTCATTTAAAAATAATAAACCTATGTTAGTTTTACATGATAAGGCTTTAAGATATTATAATAATTATTTATTAACCGGTGGAATGCCAGAAAGTGTTAAAAGTTTGGTGAGTGTTGATAACGATTATATTAAGTATAATAATAATATTTTAAATGATATTATAGAGTCTTATTTTAATGACATGAAAAAGTATATTGAAACCCCATCGGAAATTTTAAAGATAAGAAGAATATATGATTCGTTACCTAGTCAATTATCAAATGCTTCTCATAAATTTCAATATTCAAAAATTATAAAAGATGCAAAATCAAGAGATTATGAATTGCCACTTGATTGGCTAGTGTCTGCTAATATGGTATTAAAAGTTAATTGTGTTAGTGTTCCTGAAAAGCCTTTAAAAGGGTTTGAAATTTATGAGGTTTTTAAATTATTTTTAAGTGATGTGGGTATTTTAAATCGTTTACTTAATATATCAGTTAATGAAATACTTAATAATGAACTAAAAATATTTAAGGGAATTATTGCTGAAAATTTTGTTGCTAATCAGCTTATATCTAGTGGATTACCTATATACTATTGGAAAAGTAAAGAAGAAGCTGAAGTTGACTTTCTTGTTGAAACTGATTATGATGGTGTAATTCCAATTGAAGTGAAGTCTTCTGAAAATACTCAATCTAAAAGCCTAAAAACTTATTATAACTTATATAAACCTAAGTATATGATTAGATTAAGTACAAAAGATTTTGGATATAATCCTGAAACTAAAATAAAATCGGTACCTATTTATGCTGCATTTTTAATAAAAGAACTTACTTATTAAAACCTGTAGAAAACTCTATTCCAAAAAAAACTCCAATTTGGAATTTTTTTTGGAATAGAATTGTTAAATGCTAAAAATTTAAGTAAATATATCTAAAAGAATTGTTACCCGTAGATATATGAAAAAGTTTTGTTTACTAATAATTGCATTTTTTGTATAATATAAATGGTGATACAAGATGGATAGAATGGATGAACTTATTAAGATATTAAATGAAGCTGATTATAATTATCATGTTTTAGATAATCCTACTATTACAGATCAAGAATATGATAAATATTTAAGAGAATTAATTAAATTAGAGGAAGAGAATCCTGATAAAGTTAGAGATGATTCACCTACTAAGAGAGTTGGTGGAAAAGTACTTGATAAATTTGAAAAACATAGACATAAGATTCCTATGATGAGTTTGTCTAATGTATTTAATGAAGATGAAATAAGAGATTTTGATAGAAAGATAAAGAAAGACTCTGTTGAACCTAGTTATGTTTGTGAGCTTAAAATAGATGGACTTAGTGTTTCTTTGAATTATGAAGATGGTAAACTTGTAAGTGCTGCGACTAGAGGTGATGGTGTTGTTGGAGAAGATATTACTGAGAATGTTAAAACTATTAAAACAGTACCTTTAACATTAAAGAAACCCATTAGTATAGAAGTTCGTGGAGAAATTTATATGCCTAAAAAGGTACTTAAGTCTTTAAATGAAAAGAGAGAAAGTGAAGGGTTACCTGTTTTTCAAAATTGTAGAAATGCAGCTGCTGGTAGTATAAGACAATTAGATAGTAGAATTGCTGCATCTAGAGGACTCGATACATTTATTTATCATATTCCTAACCCATTAGATTATGGAATAGAAACACATTATGAAGCATTACAATATTTAAAAGAATTGGGCTTTAAAACTAATCCAAATAGTAAGTTAGTTCCTAATGTGGATGGTATTATTAAGTTTATTGAAGAAATGACTAAAAAAAGAAAAGAATTATCTTATGATATAGATGGTATTGTTTTAAAGGTGAATAATATTAGAGACCAAATAGAACTAGGATTTACTGCTAAATACCCTAAATGGGCTACTGCTTATAAATTTCCGGCTGAAGAAGTTTTAACTAAACTTGAAGATATTATATTTACTGTTGGTAGAACTGGACAAGTTACACCGAATGCAGTACTTGATCCTGTAATTGTACAAGGTTCTACTATAAGTCGAGCAACGCTTCATAATGAAGATTATTGTATAATGAAAGATTTAAAAATAGGAGACATTGTAAGTATTAGAAAAGCAGGAGATGTTATACCAGAAGTAGTGGAAGCTAAGAAAGAGAGAAGAACAGGATTAGAAAAAGATTTTGTTATGACTAAAGTTTGTCCAATTTGTGGAAGTGAACTTGTTAAAACAGAGGATATTGTAGGTAGTTATTGTGTTAATCCTAGGTGTCCAGCTAGAAATATTGAAAGTTTATGTCATTTTGTTAGTCGTGGATGTATGAATATAGATGGACTAGGAGATAGAATTATAGAAGATTTTTATAATTTTGGATTAATTAAAAAATATAGTGATATTTATCATTTAAATGAAAAAAGAGAAGAATTAATTAAACTTGAAGGCTTTGGTAATAAAAGTGTAGATAATTTATTAAATGCTATAGAAAATAGTAAAAGTAATTCTTTGGATAGACTTATAAATGCTATAGGAATAAATGGAATAGGAGCTAAAACAGCAAAGATTCTTTCAAGTAGGTTTGGTAATTTATGTAATTTAATAAATGCCAATTATGATGATTTAATAAGTATTCCAGATATAGGACCTATACTTGCACAAAGTATATTAGATTATTTTAAGGATGAAGAAAAAATGAATGAAGTAAATAATCTAATAGAAATAGGTGTTAATACTATAAGTAAGATAGAAAAAGTGAAAAGTGACGATAGGGTAAATAATAAGAAGTTTGTTATTACCGGTTCATTTGATTTTATTAGTAGAGAGAAAATTAAAGAAGAGATAGAGAAAAAAGGTGGTAATACAAGTGGAAGTGTTTCAAGTAAAACTGATGTAGTTATTGTCGGGGTTGATCCAGGTAAAAAATATGATGATGCAGTAAGACTTGGTATTACTATATGGAAAGAAAAGGAGTTGAAGGAATTTTTATATGAATAAGTTTGTTAAGATAGCATTAATAATATTAGGAATAGTTGTTTTGATAGGTGGTTTTATTTATTATAAAATGTTTTATTTGGGTACTAGTGATTATTCTAGTATAGTTATAGAGAAAACAACTTTGGGTAATAATGAGTTAGTTATAACTGGTGATTTTAGTGATAGTAGTCGTGCATATAAAGATTTTTCATATACTTTGGTTGGAAAGGAATTATATGTTACAGTTAATAGTGTTTTAGTATCTAATAAATATAAAAGTGGTAATTTTAAAATAACTATACCTTTAGGAAGTAGTAGTGTTGATAATATACATTTAACTGATAATAAAAGTACTAAAGTTATTTATAAAAAATAGGTGTTTCGTGAGAGATGCCTTTTTATTTAGTTTTTAATTTCTTGACAAATCTAATGATATTTTGTTATTTTTCATTAATTTTGTCAAAATAAATATGTTGGATTTAGAGTAAATATTGAAGAATAATAAAAATTTTAATTTTTATTATGATAGTTATGTTTTTGTCTTCTGAATGTAAACTAGCAATTTAGAATAAACTATAGTATAATGTATTCAAGGAGTTGAAAGAATGAAAAAAATTATTAAAGAAAATAAAGTTTTATTTGTACTTGCATTGATAGTAATAATATCATTGATACTTATGGGGGTAGGATTAATTAAATATTTTTATAGTACTAATGGGAATAAGTATGGTGATAGATTAACTGGAATAGAAAAGCATAAATTAAAAAGTTCTTTAGCAAATGACATTAAAGCTTTATATGAGGGTGGGGTTGAAAGTGTTAGTGTAGATACTAAAGGTAAGATTGTCTATGTTATTATGGATGTTAGTGATGGAGTTAGTAAGGTTGATGCACAAAGTTATGCTGTTAAGGCATTAGATGTATTTAGCGATGATGAAAAATCTTTTTATGATATTCAATTCTTAATTACATGTAAAAATGCTAGTGAAGAAACTACTATGTATCCAATGGAAGGGTATAAAAACTCTAGTAATACTCAGATAGTTTGGACAAATAATTAGGTGATATAATGAAAAAGAAAAATAGAAAGATATTAATAATAAGTGGACTTATTCTTCTTTTATTTATTATTGTTGTTGGTATATTAATTTATGTTAATAATAATAAGAATAGTTTTTCATTTAGTGAAAAGAGTTGGATAAATCAAAATGCTAATAATGTAATTGATATAAGTATGGAAGGTAATTTACCAATATTTAGTAATAATGGTGAAGGTGTATTCTATGAATATATAAACGATTTGGAAACTAGTACTGGTCTTACTTTTAATGTAACTGTTAACAGTGAAGGAGATTATGTATTTAAAAATAAAAATGAATTGAGTCCTAGTGATTTAGTGTTTTATACTGACCATTATGTTTTGATAAGTACTAATGGAAATTTAGTTGAAGATTTTAGTAAAATAAAAAATCAAAATATTGGTGTTATTAGTAGTGACATGAGTTATGTAACTAAGTATTTAAGTAATAATAATTTATATTTAAAAGAATATGATTCTATAGATTCAATTAGTAATGATATGAATAATTCAATTATTTATGCTATTATACCTATGGAAAAATACATGAGTGCTATTATTAATAATAAATACTATATAGTAAAACATTTGGAGGGGTTACATTCTCATTATGTTTTAAGTATGAAAGATGCTAATACTACTTTAAGTAATGTTTTTAATAAATATTTTAGTAATTGGGAAGATAATTTAAATACTGAAAGAAATAAATATTTATTGAAATTATATTATGATGTTTATAATATTAGTGATTTAGAAAAAGAAAGTATAGTAGGAGATGATTTATTAGTTGGTTATATTTCTAATTTACCATTTGAAGGAAAGATTAATAATAAATTTAATGGTATAACTAATGAATATCTTAGATTATTTGCTGATATGACAGGAGCTAGTTATAAATATATAGAATATTCGGATATTAATAAATTAGGGAATGCACTTAGTAATAAAAAAGTAGATATTGTTTTAAATTATTATAATTTATCTAATGAAAATTATGATAATAGTGTAAGTTTGGGAAATATAAATTATGTTGTTATAACTCATCAAGATAATTATATTCCAGTTGATAGTCTGGAAAGTGTTCTTGATGATAATGTAAAAATGATTGATAAAACTAATTTATATAATTATATGAAAAGTAATAATTTAAATATAAATGCTTTTGATAATTATGATAATTTATTAAAAAGTTTAAATAAAACTGATATTTTAATAATAGAGAAAAGTGTTTATGATTATTATAGAAATGATGAGTTGAAAAATTATGTTGTTAAATTTATAGGAGAAGCTAATTTACAAAGTTCATTCTTATTAAATAAAGATAATACAACGTTTAATAATTTGTTTAATTTTTATATTAGTACTTTAGGTAATAAATATGTTAATAATATGGCTATTGGTCATTCTATTGATGAAGTTAATACTAATGTTATTTTGAAATTTATTTTAAGTAATTTAACTTATATAATTATTATAGTAATAGCAATTGTATTCTTTCTATTAAAATTTAATAAGAAAGTTAGAGTTACTAAGAAGATTAAAAAAGAAGATAAGATGATGTATTTAGATGTTATGACTAATCTTAAAAATAGAAATTATTTGAATGATAATTTAAATTATTGGGAAAGTAATAAGGTTTATCCACAAGCTGTTGTAGTTATAGATTTAAATAATATAAGTGTTATTAATGATACTAAAGGACATGAAGAAGGGGATAGACAAATTAAGAGTGCAGCTAATATACTAATTAGAACTCAAAGAGAAAATAGTGAAATAATAAGAACTGATGGTAATGAATTTTTAATTTACTTAGTTGGTTATGAAGATAAGCAAGTGGTTACATACGTAAATAAGTTAATAAAAGAATTAAAGAATTTACCTTATGAGTATGGGGCAAGTGTTGGTTATTATATGATTAATAGTGAAAGTACAACTATTGATGACGCAATTAATGAAGCATTAATCATGATGAGAAAGAATAAGGAAAAATAGTTATGTGGAAAAAGTTTAAAGAATTTATTATTAATATATATAATATTATGATGAAACCTGAAATGCTTACCCTTCCTAGTACTCTTGCTTATTACTTTGTTCTTGCAGTAGTGCCAATAATTTCTTTTCTTCTTTTAATTGCTACTTCATTTAATTTGTCTACAACATTTATTACTCAATTTATTGAACAAAACTTTAGTAAAGAAGTAATGGATGTAATTACACCAATGATTACAGGTTATAATTTTAATTTTGGATTTGTTGTTTATTTGTTAATTGCTTTCTTTATAGTTAGTAATGGCTGTGATTCAATTATTATTGCATCTAATATGGTGTTTAATATTGAAAATAAAAATTATATAAAAAGAAGAATGAAAGCATTTGCCATGACTATTTTATTATTTATATTGTTTACTTTTATGTTAATAGTGCCTATCTTTGGTGAACAAATTTTAAATTTGGCAACTTTAGTTGGCTTTAATAATAAAATTATTAATGCATTACAAATGTTATATCCTGTACTTAATTTGCCTATTACAATAATAATGATGTATTTTTCAATAAAGTTGATTTATGTAATTGCACCAGATGAAAAGATTAAAAGTAAGTATGTTACTAAAGGAGCTATATTTACTACTACAGTTTGGGTATTGGCAACATTGATATATTCTTATTATATAAAAAATATAGCAACTTATAATTTATATTATGCTGGTTTAAGTAATATAGTAATACTAATGGTTTGGTTTTATATATTGGCTTTTGTATTTGTAATGGGATTATCTTTTAATTATCAAAACGTAAAGCATAATATTGAAATGACTAACAATATTAAATTAAAAGAATTAGAAGAAAAAGTTAGAGAAAGTAGAAACAAATAGTTTTTGTTAAAAACTATTTGTTTATTTTTCTTTTATGTGGTATTATTTATATTAGATAATAGGGAGTGTTAATATGGCTAATAAAGAATTAGATGAAAGAACTCGTATAATGGAAGAGGAAGGTTTATATTTAGAAAGTCCTAATAAGGAGGAAGATAGAAAAAAATTGTTAATTATTATTATTTTAACAGTTATTTTTATTGGAATTACTGCATTTGGAACTTATTCATTTATAAGTATAAATAATAGATTGAAATATTTAAATATTGATATTGACGGAGATGGTATATGTGATGTTAACTGTACTAAAAATATTGGTGATAATAAACCTTATTATAATATAAGTTTTAAAGGAGAAGGATTATATAGAGAACCTTTATTTAATTTAGATACTGATGGAGATAAGATACCAGATACTAATTTAATTAATCAAGATTTAGATAATGATGGAATATGCGATTTAAATTGTGATATTGATGATGATGGATGGCCAGAAACTAATTTAGATTTTGATGGAGATGGAAAATGTGATTTAAATTGTGATACCAATAAAGATGGTAAGTGTGATTTAAATTGCGATACTAATGGTGATAAGAAGTGTGATTTAAATTGTGATACTGATAAAGATGGTAAGTGCGATTTGAATTGTGATACTGATAAGGATGGTAGATGTGATCTAAACTGTGATATTGATAAGGATGGTAAGTGTGACTTAAATTGTGATACCAATAAAGATGGCAAATGTGACTTAAATTGTGATACCAATAAAGATGGCAAATGCGATTTAAACTGTGATACTAATGGAGATGGCAAATGTGATTTAAACTGTGATACTAATGGAGATGGCAAATGTGATTTAAATTGTGATACCAATAATGATGGTAGATGTGATTTAAACTGTGATACTGATAA